>JAYUBF010000240.1:0-35430 GCA_043741435.1 Myxococcales bacterium | reverse complement strand
TTTGCCCTCCGCACCCGCTCACTGATCGGGGTCAACTGACCCTGTCTGCAGGGTCGGTTGACCCCCCGGGGTGAACGACTACGCACCGCCTGGCGTGGTCAACCTATCGAGATCACTACGAGAGACGCTGGCCCTTCGGTTGCAATTCATGGCGCTCGGAGGAACTTCTCATGCGCCGCACCGAGCTCAAGCACACCGCCATCGCATTCGTCACCCTGCTGACCTTGGTAGGCACCGCGCCGGCAATGGCAGGCGCCCCGGCCGCGATGAAGGCGCGGAAGCCCTCCAAGATGGCGACGACGCCCGAGAAGACCGAAGCGGCCACGGCGGCAAAGTCGGGTGGCCTCGCTTCGATGATCAAGATGAGCAAGATGAGCGCCCGGACGAAGATCGCGCTCTCGAAGGCGAGGACGGCCAAGCTCGAGGGCACACTCGACACCGCGTCGGCGCACATCGCGTCCGCACAGACGGCGAGCCTCATGGACAAGCTCGCGGTACGCCACGCGACGAACGGAATCGCCGCGGCGAAGCAAGAGATCGCGAGCGCGAAGGTCGAGCGACCGGTCGAAGCGGCGAAGCCGGAAGCGCCGAAGCAAGCCGGCTTCCTGCGGCGCAACCTCACGACCAGCGTGGAGATGAAGACCGCGATCGACGATGCGAAGTCCCACACGCAGGGGGGGCGTTTCGAAGAAGCGCGCGCCGCTCTCAAGAAGGCGGAGCCGCGTGGCCTCGTCGAACGCTGGAAGACCTGGCGCGCCACGCGCGCACTGCGTACCGAAGCCACCAAGCAAGCGCACGCGCTCGTGAAGAGCGCGATGTTCAACGAGGGCCTCGCCGCGCTGACCGTCGCCGAGAGCATGACCAAGGACAGCCTGGTCGGCCTCTTCCTCGACCGCCGCGCGCAGAACAAGGTCTACAAGGCAGCCATGAGCGTCGTGAACAAGGCTGCGAAGGACACCTCCGATCCGAACTCGCTCGAGCTCGTGCAGCGCGCGCTCGACACCGCGCATCAGTCCGACTCGACGAAGCTCGACAGTGACAAGGTCGAGCAGATCTTCGAACGCGCCAACAAGAACCACGTCCAGGCTTACGTGAATGCTGCCGAGCGCATGATGAAGGAAGGCAACAACGAGTACGCGGAGAACCTCATGCAGCAAGCGGCCGAGAAGTCGAAGGGTATGGACGTCGGCTTCTTCGCCCAGCGTCGCATGAACGGTCTCAACGCCAAGATCGCCGCCAAGATGTCGGCCGGTCAGCGCGGCGTCACCTACCGCGCCATCTCGCCCGACGCCGACCTCGAGCAAGCGATCCCCGCCGCCATCACGCTCGCCAAGAACGAGAACCGTCCGGTCATGACCAAGATCGACGGTCGCACCGTCACACTCCAGCCCACCGACGATGCGAAGCAGGTCCTCACGGCGCTCCGCATCAAGAGCTCCGAGCCTAAGGCCGAGAACGGCGGCACCGCGCCCGCCGACGCTTCGCTCCACGAAGGCGCCGTCCAGGCGATCGGCGCCACGTACTGGAAGCCGCGCAACGACACCACCCTCGCGAGCGCCGTCCGCACGATGCGCCAGAAGGCCAACGCATCCGGACGTTCCGTCGCTACGTACATCGGCGGCTTCCTCCTCGAAGTGAAGCCGAACACGAAGGACGCCGCGAACAAGGCGCTCGAGGCCTACTTCGATCGCATGAGCGCCGCGGAAGGCTTGTAGCTCTTCGAAGTACTACGACGACGGTGCACGCTGCAGGGGTCGAACCTGCGACCTTCGGCTCCGGAGGCCGACGCTCTATCCAACTGAGCTAAGCGTGCGTTGAAAGAACGCATCCTTTCACCCATTCGGGTGCCGGATCAAGCGTCTTACTCCCTGTGGCGCTCGAGGCCGTAGCGCTCGACCTTCATGATGAGGTTGGAGCGCGAGATGCCGAGGTCCTTGGCGAGCTGGCTCTTGTTGTGGTGCGTGCGGGCGAGGCCGTCGCGGATCAGCACACGCTCGAGCTCTTCGACGGCGTCCTTGAGCGAGACCACGGCGCCGGGGCGCGGGCCCAAGAGCTGGGTGCTCGTCGTGTGACTGGGCTGGCTCGTGGCCACGGCGTCTTGTACGCGCTGGGAGAGCAGCTCGGCGGGCAGCTCTTCAAACTCACCGCCGAGGACCATGCAGCGCTCCACTTCGTTTTCGAGCTCCCGGATGTTTCCCGGCCACGGGAACGCTTGCATCATCGCGAGCGCTTCGGCCGACATGCGCGGCGGTCGCGTGCGTGCAGCGCCGGGCCGCGGACGGAAGTGCTTGCGCAGGAAGTGCTCGAGCAACAGGGAAAGGTCGTCCATGCGCTCGCGCAGAGGCGGGACGAGCACCCGGATCACGTTGATGCGGTAGTAGAGGTCCTCGCGAAACTCGCCACGCTCGACGAGCTTGATCAAATCTTTGTGGGTGGCCGCGATGACGCGCACGTCCACTTGCAGTTGCTCGTTGCTACCGACGGGCGTGAACGTGCCTTCTTGCAGCACGCGCAACAGCTTCACTTGCAACGCCGGCGACATGTCGCCCACTTCGTCGAGGAAGAAGGTGCCGCCGTCGGCGATCTCGAACAAGCCCTTCTTGTCCTTGATGGCGCCGGTGAACGAGCCCTTGGTGTGGCCGAACAGAGCGCTCTCGAGGAGGTTGTCGTTGAAAGCGGAGCAGTTCTGCACCACGAAGGCGCGCTTGGCGCGGGGGCCGTTGTAGTGGATGGCGCGCGCCACCAGTTCCTTGCCGGTGCCACTCTCGCCTTGGATGAGCACCGTCGACTCCGACTCGATGATCTTCTCGAGCAGGCGGAAGACGCCCTGCATCGTTCGCGACGTGCCGATGATGTTCTCGAAACGGTAACGCTCGCCGAGCTCCTGACTCAGCGACGAGACCTCGCGCTCGCGGCGGACTTGCTCCGCGTGATAGTCCTCGATCTCCGTCGCGCCGAGCTCCAGCAGATCGCACAAGCGCTCGAGCTCGGCGTCCGCCACGCTCGGCATGCGCGCCACCGCGCGCTCGAGATCCGTGCCGCCACCGCCACCCTCTTGCGTCGTGGGCGACACCTCTCGGATCTTGCGGAACAGCGTGTCCTTGCCGAGCGGCGTGAGCACGCTGTGGTTCGAACCGCTCACCAGCAGCATCCCGGCGAACTCACCTTCGAGCACCAGCGGACACGCGACCACGTCGAAGCCGAGGTGACATTCGTGCACGATCGCGCGGCGCGCCCGACCGCCGTGGCTGGCCTTGAGCTTGTCCCGCGCCACCTTCACGGACTCGTTGCAACGACGCAGACCCTCCTTCGAGAAGAGCGCGAGGCGGCAGAAGTCGTTCTCCGCGGCGCTGCCACAGGCGTCGGCTGCGCCCTCCGCGGGCTCGACGGTGACGCCGCGCGCGTCGGCGAGCCGGAGCTCGACGCGCCACCATTTCCGCACCACGTCCTTGAGGAGCTGGATGGCGTGGAGTTTTTCGTATGCGCGTAGGTCGACCATGGTCACAGCGACGGCCGTCGCTGGCTGGGCGTCGACATCGACGGCGGACGCTAGCACGTCGTCGTGCTGCCAGACCAGCCACGCGGCGCCCGATGCATGGTAGAAAGCCGCCGTGGTCAGGTCCGGGCAGGCAAGACTCGTTGGCGATCGTCGTCGCTGGCGACAAGCGTGGGGCACGCTCGCGTGTGCTTGCGCCATCGCTGCCCTGCCTGGCTGTACCTTCAGCGTCGACGGCGTAGACCTCACCGACGGCGGCGAAATGCTCGTGCCCGATGGGTTCGTGCCGGACTCGTCCATGGGCACGTTCGTGCCCTCGCACGTCGCGCCTACCCACGTTCAAGAAGGGGCGATCTCGCTCGTCGGTGTGAAGGACATCGATACCGAAAAGCTACTCATCGATGGCAAGCCTCCGGTGGCCGGCGTCGCCTTCGTGCCCGAGACGACGCACGACGCGTGGGCCGTTCTATCGGTGAAAGACTTCACCGTTAGCAGCGACCTCTTGGTACACGGGCGCCGCAGCTTCATCCTCGTTGCTGTCGGCAGCGTGAAGCTCAGCGCCGTGATCCATGCGGGGGCCAGCTCTCGGACACCCGGGCCCGGCGGTCAGTACACGGGCATCGGCCACGGCGGTGACGGCAAAACCACGAGCAACCAAGACTCGGGTGGCGGTGGCGGCGGCTTCGGCACCGTCGGTGCAGACGGTGGCCCGTCGCAGGCCAACAACAACTTCGAGGGCGGCGTCGGTGGCCCCACGTACACCGTCGAGCTCGGCGGCGGCTCGGGGGGCGGCCAGGGCGCGGGTAGCAAAGGCTGCACGATGAACCAAGGTTGGAGCGAAGGCGGCGCCGGCGGCGGCGCGGTGCAGATCTCGGCGAAGCTGGGCATCGACATCGACGCGACCGGCGGCATCAACGCGGGCGGTGGTGGCGGGCGCGGTGGTTGCTCCGTTGCCTCGGCCGGTGGCGGCGGCGGCTCGGGTGGGACCATCTGGCTCGAGGCACCCAGCATTCGCGTCGTGGGCAAGCTCGCGGCGAACGGCGGCGCAGGCGGCTCCGGTGGCTCGAACGAGGTCGTTCGCTCGGACTTCGGCATCGACGGCCAAGACGGCGCGCTCAGCGCGAACCCCGCAGCCGGCGGTCCTCCCGTCGGCGCGAACAGCGGCAAGGGCGGCAGCGGTGCTGCTCTCCTCAGCGCGACCGCCCTGCCCGGCGGAAAGTCTCTCAACGGCGGTGGTGGCGGCGGCGGCATGGGACGAATTCGCGTGCGGACCCGCGGTGCATCCCCCATCACCGCGCCGGAGACGTTGATCAGCCCGTTGCCGGAGAAGAGCGTCGACTTCTAAGGTCTTCTTTCATCATTCAGCACCGCCTTTCGCTTAGAGAAAACAGGGGACTGGCGACGGGCAACCGGCGACAGGGAATGAGGCGGACCAGTGAACGCGGTGGGTGCGAGTCTCGACGGCTCCCGCAAGCTCCTGTTGCCCGTCCCCTGTTGCCGAGGCTTCATCCAAACACAGGCTCTCCGGCGCGAGAGTTGAGGCGCGAGGTCGCCCGAACGCCCATCCAGCGACGAGCAACAGGGTCAGCAACACGCTCGCTGCGCCGCTCGACGCAGGACCGGCGATCTCACAACCTGACGTCGCTGCGGTCATCCCCCCGTCGCTGGCGGCACCGGAGTTCGCATCGGTCACAGGGCTCGCGAGATCCGGCATGGGCGTGGCACCGACGGCGAGCGCTCGGCTCACGGTTGCGCGTTGACCGTCGGCGTCGATGGCTTCCACCGTGAGCGTGGTCGCGCCGGCCACGGGCCACGAAAGCTCGGCGTGATACGGCGCTTGCGTGAGCACCGCGACGAGCTCGAGGTCACGGTAGATCTCGACCCGGGCGACGGAGACATCGTCGGTTGCGGTGACGTCGACGGCAAATGACGTAGACACGGCATTCGTCGTTGGCGCGTCGAGCGCCACGGTCGGTGGTGAGGACAACGGGACCACGCGCGGACCGAGCGCGGTGGTGAGCAAGGCGTGATCGTCGAGCGGATCGGCGTGGCCGCAGCGCTCCGGCTGCAGCGCGGCGCTCCCGGCGACGAACGAGGAGTAGTCGCCGGTGCGGAAAGACAGCGCGAACAGGTCGGCTAGCTTTTGCTGCGGCTGCGCGACGGAGTACATGGGGTCGAGCGGCTCTTTCACGTGCTGCAGGCCATAGCCGTGGCCCGCCTCGTGCGCGATGGCCGCGGCGAGGGAGACCACGCCACCGAACTGCGGCGCGAAGCTGTCGGAGAAGGCGAAGCCCACGCTCCGTGCGTTGCCGTCGTTGCAGTCGACCGGGGCCAGGCCGGCGATGCCGTTCGACTGCGGAGGTGTCAGCACGGCGGACGTTCCACCGACGAGGATCTCCGCATAGTCGCCCGTGGCCGGTCTGGCGGTGACGACCTCGAGATCGTACGGGAGGTAATAACTGCGCACGCGGCCCTCGAGGGCCACCGTCGCGACTGCCGGCGAGACCAGCGGTGCCACGACGGACGCGGCGAACGCGGGGTACGCGGCGGCACCCACCAGCTGCGAGTGTCCGAGGACGGAGTCATCGACCGCAGCGACGGAGACGGCGCCTCCCGTGAGGTCGAGGAAGAGGACGTGGCCAGGACCGAGCGCGGCCTGGCTCCTCTCCACCGTCGGAGCAGGCACGCAGGCAACCTCGCTCGCCGCGATCGCGAGCCACAACAACGACAGGGACCGCGGCATCCGCCCATGGTAGAGGGCCCTACCGCGTCACAGCAACGGTGCTAGCCTCTGCGCGCTACAAAAAATGAAAATACGTACCCACCTCATCGGTCTGCTCGGCCCGTTCTTGTTGCTCGGTGTCGCCGCGACGAGAGTGGCAGCGATTCCTTCGCGCACCATCCTCGACGACGTGCCGCTGTCGCTCCGCAACGATCCGAGCGGCAACCCACTCGATGGATCGCAGCTCGATCAGCTGCTCGCCGGCAAGGTGGTCTCACAGCTGATGGACGCACCGTCCGGCATGCCGAGCTCGGGAGTCGCGCTGGCGATCATCGCGGCGCCGCCCGCCAAGATCCTGCGCACCTTGCGTGACTATCCACACCTGCACGAGTTCATGCCGTACGTGGCGCGCGCCACGATCGACGATCACACCGCGAACCGTTGGCTGGTGAGCTACTCCATCCACGGCCCGCTCGGCATCGGCAGCCGCGAATACCAGCTCGAGTCCTTCGACGAGAAGGAAGTAATCGACGGCCGCGAGATCCTGATCTCGCGCTTTTCGTACACCGGTCGCGGCAACATCAAGGACACGCGCGGAACCTGGCGACTCATCCCCATCGCCGGCGGCACCGCCACGTTCGCTCGCTACGAGTCCACCACCGACCCGGGGGGCTCGTTCACGCCGTGGCTCAAGCGCCGGATCGCCTCGGCCGGCTTGCCCAAGATCATCCAGGCGATCCGCAAACGCGTCGCCGAGCGCACCGCCCCCTAGTTCAGCCGGCTGGACCGCCCTACGGGGGCCTGCTACCGTCGAGAGATGGGCGGTGGCTCACACGACCATGGTCACGAGCACGACGACCATGATCACGGTCACGACGATCATGGCCACGGCCATGGTCTGCCGCGTCGCAACCGCAACGACTCCGCCGAGCAACGGAACAAAGATCGCCGACGGCTGATGTTGGCGCTGTCCATCACGGCGGTGCTGTTCGTGTGCGAGCTGGCAGGCGGCCTCTACGCGCAGTCGCTGGCGCTCATCTCCGACGCCGGTCACATGCTGTCGGACCTGTTCGCGCAAGGGCTCGCGCTCGGCGCCCTGTTCCTCGCGGCGCGGCCCGCAGATTCGCGTCGCACGTTCGGCTGGTATCGCATCGAGATCCTCGCCGCGCTGGCGAACGGTATCCTGCTCGGCCTCTTGTCCGGCGCGCTCATGTGGCAAGCGTGGCGTCGCATCGGCTCCCCCGTCGAGGTGCACACCGCACCGATGATGATCGTGGCCGCGGCGGGCCTGGTCGCGAACCTGCTGGGCGCGTGGCTCCTTCACGGCTCGCACAGCCTCAACGTACGCGGCGCCTACCTCCACGTCCTGTCGGACACCGTCTCGTCGGTCGCAGTGCTCATCGGTGGTGCCGTCATGTACTTCGCGCACGGCCTCTACTTCCTCGACGCCGTGCTCTCCATCCTCATCGGCCTCTTCGTGCTGTGGGGCGCCGTGCGCCTCGTGCGCGAGGCCGTGGACATTCTGCTCGAGACCGTCCCGCAAGAGCTCGATCGCGACCGCATCATGAAGAGCATGTCGGCCGTCGCTGGCGTGGTCGCCGTGCACGACGTCCACATCTGGTCCATCACCAGCGGGCTGCACTCCCTGTCGGCGCACGTGGTGGTGAGCGGCAACGATCGCGAGCGCGCCGACGAGCTGCTGCGTCGCTTGCACGAGGTGCTGGCGTCCGAGTTCCACATCGACCACACGACGCTGCAGCTCGAGCCCGAGGGCTTCGACCATGTCGGAACGATCTGCTGCGCCTAGGCCGGAAATGACACCGCTCGCCGAGCTCGACGACATGTTCGGCAAGATGATCGCGCACCAGCAGAAGAAGGTGCGCGAGCTCGCTCGCCAACGCCTGCCGCGCCTCACCGACGACGACATCGAGCAGCCCCACGACTACGCCGAGCTCGCAGGCGATCCCGCGTGGCAGTACGAGGACGGCGTGCTCGCGGGCTACCGCGCGGCGCACATGGCCGTGCGCGCGCAGCTCAACCGGAAATACTGAGCGCCAGCAGCACGAAACCGACGATGAACATCGCACCGTCGTAGATCATCACGCCACGCAGGATGCGGCGCGCCTCGACCGGATCGCCAGCGACAATCGTGCGCAGGTCGGGTGCGCCGCGCATGCCGACATGCGAGTCCCCTTCCGCGTAGTGGAGCGGGCCCCTGCCGACGTCGACGAAGCTGCGCGCGTGGACGCCGATCGGTTGCTCGCTGGCGAACAAGCTCGGGACCCGAATCGCGAGGCGCGTGAGGCGAGCGCGATCGAGCACGTGCAGCAAAGGCACGACCGCCAGCACACAGAGGTACATCGCGGCCCCGACCACGCCGAGGCCGCACGCGTGGTAACGAGCATGAAACCCGGCGATGCAGGCTGCACCGCAGACGAAGACGACCATCGCGAGCGAGCGATAGAACGCGCGGGCGAGCAGGGAGCCGGGCCGCGCGGAGCTCGTGCGGCCTACCAAGAATGCGACGTAGCTCAAGGGCGCGAGGAAGGACAGGGACGAGGCGAACCCGAACATCGCTCCGAAGGCGACCTCGTGCTTGAAGCAGAGGATGGCGATGAGCATTCCGTTCGCGACGCCTCCGGCGATGCACAGCAACGGCAGGAGCATCCGGATGCGCGCATACGCGAGCCCGACCAGCATGCTCATGATCGGCGTGCACACGAGCAGCGCGAGGCCAGGGCTTTGGTCGAGCGCGTGCCAGAGGAGCGCGGTGAGGAAGCCGCCGCAGAGGCCGACCACGCCGAAAGTGAGGGCGTAGAGAGAGCGCTGTGGAGGCGAATCGACCATTGCCCCTGATGTTACGGGGCGAAGGCAGCCAAGCTTCCCCGCGACAGGTTATTTCACGTACTCGAACTCGAAGGGCTGACCGTTCACGCCGCGCGCCGGGGGTGCCACCCAGCTCGCGCACTTGCCTGGCTCGGTGACCGGCTTCATGAGCGACTCGACGTACTTGATGTCCTCTTCCGACGGCAGCCACGCGTTGCGGTTCGCGTCCCACTCGGCCTTGCTGATGAGCTGACCGGCCGGGTTGAAGTGCATGCCGGCCCCAGACATAGAGTAGATCCCCTGGTTCCGGTGGAAGCGACGCGACGGGAGGTTGAGCCGCCCCTGATCGTCGGTGATGCCGTGCTTCTCGAGCGTGCGGTTCCACTTGTCGACGGCGCGCTGGCAATCGTCGACGTAGTTGTCGCGCAGGATCTCGTTCATCGCCGTGCGCAGCGGGACGTCTTTCTCGACGAGCTTGCCGGCATCGAGCGTGGTCATGCGGTAGTCACCACTCAGCACCTTGTGATCCTCGTGCTGGGATTCTTTGTAGCGACCCTTCAGGCCCGACGCGAAGAAGTCGGCCGCGTTCGACGAGATCTCGCCACCGAACAGATCCTCCGACAGGCTGAACCAGAGGTTGAGGTATTTCTGGAGCAGCGGGATCGGCATCGCGCCTTCCTTCGCCGGCTCCTTGCCGCCCGCCATGATCGACGCAGTACGGCTGACGACGCGATCCACCCCCGTCTCACCGACGAACATGTGGTGCGCTTCTTCGGTCAGCATGAAGCGCGTGGTGCGCGCGAGCGGATCGAAGCCCGACTCGGCGAGGGCGTAGAGCTGAAACTTCCCGTCGCGATCGGTGAACATGGTGAAGAAGAAGAAGTCGAGCCACGTGGTGATCGGGTGGTTGAACGCACCCAAGATGCGCGGCTTGTCCTCGTCGCCCGAGCGACGCTCGAGAAGCGCGTCGGCTTCTTCACGACCATCTTTGCCGAAGTAGCTCTGCAGCAAGTACACCATTGCCCAGAGGTGGCGGCCTTCTTCCACGTTCACCTGGAAGAGGTTGCGAAGGTCGTACAGCGATGGTGCGGTCTTGCCGAGCAGGCGCTGCTGCTCCACCGACGCGGGCTCGGTGTCGGCCTGCGTGACGATGATGCGGCGGAGCATGTTGCGATACTCGCCGGGGACCTCGTTCCACACGGGCTGACCCATGTTGTCGCCGAAGCCGATGGTCTTGCCCTCTTCGCGTGGCGTGAGGAAGATGCCCCAGCGGTAGTCGGGCATCTTCACGTAGTCGAAGTGCGCCCACCCGTCCGTCTCCACCGAGATCGCGGTGCGCAGGTATACGTCCTTCGCCTGGAAGCCCTCGGGACCCACGTCGTTCCACCAAGACAGGTAGTTCGGCAGCCATTGCTCGAGCGCGCGCTGCAGGCGCTTGTCGGAGGAGAGGTCGACGTTGTTCGGGATCTTGTCGTCGGAAACGTTGGCGACGGACATTAGGTTCTCCTCCAATCGAAGCTGGGACGCTCGGGCTTGCCGTACAGAGTCAGCGCACCCATCTCGCCGGTGGCGTTGGGACGCGTGAAGATCCAGTTCTGCCACGCGGAGAGACGACCGAAGACCTTGGTCTCCATCGTCTCGGGTCCGACGAAGCGGTACGAGGCTTCCATCCCGGTGAGGGCATCCGGAGACAGGGATGCGCGCTCCTCGATGGCCATTCGCAGTGAGTCGTCGAAGTCGATCTCGTCGGCGAGCACGGTGACGAGCCCGGCTTCGTCGGCTTCGCTCGGCGACAGCGCGCGTGACGTCAGACCGTCGAGCTCCTCTTCGATGCCGAGCGAGTGCAGACGGCTGAGGCCACTCCACATCGGCAGCAACGAGGCCGACAGCTGGCTCGCCCGCACGTGCACGGGACGCGTTGCGTCGTCGAGCATGTAGCGACGGTCGCAAGCCAAACCGATCTCGAGCAGCGAGCCGGAGAAGCAGCTCTCGGGATCCATGATGGCGAACAGGCTCTTCGCGGTGAGGTCGAGGCGACGCAGCACGCGCGCCACCTTGAGCCGCACTTCCTTCACGAAGCGATCGCCCTCGTGGTCGCAGAGGAACGCGTCGTGGGCGAGCACCTTGTCCGCGTTGCCACGCGTGCGCACCAGCACGAGGCCGATCTCCTCGTGGTTGAAGCGCAGACGAAGCAGCGCATCGTCGAGCTCGCGGAACGCGCGCAAATGCCACAGCTCGGCGCCGAGCTTGCGTGCCTCGTCGACGGACTTGGGCGCGTCTTCGCTGGGACCCGTGACCGTGAGCATGGCGGTGCGTGCCTTGCCTTCGAGGACGACCTCGACGTGGCGATACCGCAGCCGATCGCTCGTGACCTCGGGCGTGATCGTCGCCAGCTTCACGCCCACCGTTGCCGACGCTGCCGCACCGGCGAGCTTGGTCACGCGCTCCCGCACGGCGTCCTTCCACTTGCTGCGCGGCACGATGCCGTCGACCAGCTTCCATTGCACCGCGCGCTTGCCGCGAATGCCTTCGGCCGTGGTCGCGAAGACGTCGGCGAGATCGCGGCGCACTTTGCGCTTGTCCACGACACGCGTGAGCCCACCCGTTCCCGGGAGCACGCCGAGGAGCGGCACCTCCGGCAAGCTCACGGTGGAGGAGCCGTCGTCGATCAAGAGGATCTCGTCGCACGCGAGGGCGAGCTCGTAGCCGCCTCCCGCGGTGGGCCCCGAGCATGCAGCCAGCGACTTCACGCCCGAGTGCTTGCTCAGATCTTCGAGCGACAGGCGCGTCTCGTTGGTGAACTTGCAGAAGTTCACCTTGAAAGGGTGGGATGAGGCACCGAGCATGTGGATGTTCGCGCCAGCGCAGAACACGCGATCACGAGCAGAGCCGACGACCACCGCGCGCACCTCGGGGTGCTCGAAGCGGATGCGCTCGATGGCATCGGCGAGCTCGATGTCGACCGAAAGATCATAAGAGTTGAGCTTGAGGTCGTAGCCGGGTCGCAGAGGATGATCTGCGTCCACGGCCATGAGCAGCTCGGCAACGCCACTGCCGTCGGTCGGAAGGTTCAGCTTCCAGTGCTTGTAGCGACTGGGATCGGTTTCGAACGCAACGGGGGGCGCGACTTGTGTGGGCTCGGCCATCCGTATCGTTCTAGCCGGGCCGGGCGACCGCATCAAGCGGTATAGTGCGCACAATTGTGCTTTTTGCGTCCTAGCAATGCACTATACTGCTTGTCTCATGGCGCACGAGGTGTTGCTCGAACAGATTGGTGGCCAGCTGCGACGGCTGCGCGAAGAGCGCAACCTGAGCCAGCGCGCGCTCTCCGAGAAGGCGGGCCTGTCGCTGCGCTTTCTTTCCGACGTGGAAGCCGGCCACAGCAACATCTCGATCGGGCGCATGGCCGACCTCGCGCTGGCGCTGAAGCTGCCGGTCGCCGCGCTGCTGCCCGACCCCGATGCCGCGCTCGACACACGACACGCGCGCGACATCGTGGCGCTCATCGGCTTGCGGGGCGCCGGCAAGAGCACGGTCGGTGCGCTGCTCGCCGAACGGCTGGGCTGCGAGTTCATCGAGCTCGACGAAGAGGTCGAGCGTCGCGCCGGCTTGCAGCTCTCCGAGATCTTCGCGTTGCACGGCGAGACGTACTACCGACGCACCGAGCACGAGGTACTACGCGCCCTGCTCGCATCGGAGCGCGCGCTGGTCATCGCCACCGGCGGAGGCCTGGTGTCGGACGCCGGCACGTGGTCGCTGCTGCGAGCCAAGGCCCGTACCGTGTGGCTGCGCGCTCGCCCGGAAGACCACTTCACCCGCGTGCTCGCGCAAGGCGATGCACGGCCGATGGCCGATCGCCCGCGCGCCATGAGCGAGCTCGTCGCCCTCCTCGATTCACGCGCGCCGCTGTACGCGCAGGCCGACCTCGCAGTCGATACGAGCGGCCGAACCGCAGCTGCCATCACCGACGAGATCGCAGCGCGCCTAGACGCGGCAGCCTGACGGCGATTTCTTCGGGAGCCGAGAGGTGCCTACGCGGCCGGCGCGGAGACCTTCGGCGGCAACACGAACAGCTTCGTGAAGCGCTTGGCAAGCGCACGATCACCGACGAGCGAAAGCTGACCGGCTCGTTCTGCGTCCGTGATCGAGCGGCCGCCGTAGATGACGGCTGCGAGCGTCGCCGGCTCCATCGTGAGCACGGCATCTGCTTCGTCGACCTCGCCGCGCGCGATGGTGATCTCGCGCGGCGCAATGCGAGCAACGAACGTGTCGCCGGCGAAGCACAGCCCGATGCGCGCATGGAGCCCCGCGGCCTGCTCAGCCGAGAACATCGTGCGGAGCGAGAGCAAGAACGAAGCGACGCTGATCGGCAGGCTGGGATCGTGCCCCGGCGACCGCGCCGCCCACTTGCCGGTGACGCGAAACACCGGCTCGAGCTCGTAGCCCCAAGCGGTGAGCTCGTACACCTGCGCGTTCGCCGGCGACGGAAGCGCGCGACGGGTGAGCACACCGGTTTTCTCGAGACCGTCGAGGCGCTGGGTGAGGACGTTTGCGCTGATGCCGGGCAAGCCCGCGCGAATCTCACCGAAGCGACGCGGACCCCACATGAGCTCGCGCACGATGAGCAGAGCCCAGCGCTCACCGACGAGCTCGAGCGCGTGCGCGGTGCCACAAGCATCGTGATACCAGTCGTTCTGCGCCGGTGACTTGGACATTGGTTATTTTTTATAACTTATTAGTTGCAAAACAACACACCGGCACCAGAACGCCACGAATGGGCGCTACGACCTGGGTTGAGGCGGCATCCTAGTTACTTACCGTAACGATGCTTCGTGCCGCCCCTGACCCCACTGTCTCATCGGCGTATCCTCTGCGGTCTCGTCCTTGCGGTGAGCCTCGCAGGCTGCGCGCACGACATGGGTGGCAAGCCCTGGGTCAAGTCGCTGGAGGTGCGTGGCGTGCACAACGTGAGTCGCCGGCAACTGACTCGTGGGCTCGCGGTATCGCCCACGCCGTGCTGCGGTCGGGCCCCGCGGCTCTACGACGAGCTTCTGCTCGACGCCGACCGGCTGCGGGTGCAGCGCTACTACGAGGCGCACGGCTACTACGGCACCAAGGTCACGATGGCCGAGGCGCGGCCGAGCACCGATCCCCTCGCCCTCGACGTCGTCATCGGGGTGGACGAGGGGGCGCCCACGCGCATCGGTGACGTGCGCGTCCTCGGGCTCGGCGACATCGACTCCACGACCAGGAAGCTGGTCGACGATGCGCAGTTCGGCCTGCGGCGGGGGCAAGTGTTCCAGCACCCCGACTACGTGCGCTACAAGGAGGGCCTCCTCGGCATCCTCAAGAACAACGGGTACGCGTGGGCGTCCGCGCAGGGCAAGGTGCTGGTCGATCCGGTGCGCGACATCGCGAACATCGAGATTGATTTTTTGCCGGGACCGACGATGAAGGTGAGCACCATCGAGTTCTACGGCGTGGGTGACACCGTCGACGAGAACCTCGAAGGGCTCTCGCCCGTGGAGACCGCGAGGCTGCGGCGGAGCGCGCAGACAGCGAAGAGGATCGCGCCGTACCTCATCGAGCAGGTGTTCGGTGTGAAGCCGGGCGGCCCGTTCGATCTCGCCAAGCTCGAGGAAGCGCGCGGTCGCGTGCTCGAGCTTGGCATCTTCTCCAGCGTGCAGCTTGCGTATCGGCCCGATCCCGAGCAACCGGACTCGGTGCGGGTGAGCCTGCGGCTCGCCGAGGCTTCTCTGCACGAGCTACGGCTCGGCGGCGGAATCGCCATCGAGTCTCAGCGCAACGATGTGCACCTCACGCTCCAGTACACGAAGCGAAACTTCTTCGGCAAGCTGCGCACGTTCGAGCTTCGGCTGCAGCCGGCGTACGTGGTGGTGCCGGCGGTGTGGACCACCATCTCGCGCCATGGGCCGGCCGGTGCACTCGACCTCGTGCTCACGCAGTCGCGCCTGCGTAGGCTATCGCGTCTGCAGGCGACGCTCGGCTACGACCTCGGCGTTGAGTACGGCTACCAGTACCACGGGCCTCGTGCGCAGATCGCCGTGATGAAGCTGCTGTGGCACGACCGCGTGTCGATGTCGCTGTCGTACAACTTCCAGTTCCTCGACTTCTTCGCGACCGCGCCGGAGATCGCCAACGACGCGCAGGCCGGCGCCCACTTCGGCTACCTCGATCCGTATCGCGTCTCGTGGTTCCAGGAGGCACTGCACTTCGATTGGCGGGACAGCCGCGTCGATACCCGCCGCGGCATGCAGGCGGAGCTGATCCTGGAGGAGGGCGGCGTCTACACCGGCAGCAACTTCACCTATGAAAAGCTGCGGCTCGGCCAGCGCGGCTTCATCCCGCTCGGCAGCCGTGTGGTGCTCGCCAACCGCACCGAGGTCGCGATGATGTGGAGTCACGGCGACGAGGGCTCACCCATCACACGTCGCCTGTCGCTCGGCGGACCGACGTCTCACCGCGGCTTCACCGAGGGGCGGCTCGCCCCCCAGCTGGCCTCGGCGAGCGGGCCGCCGATCCCGATCGGCGGCGAGCTGTCGTACCTCATCTCGGCCGAGGTGCGCGTGGATCTGGTGAAGCTCATCGGGAGCTGGCTCACCGCTGCCGCGTTCGTCGACGCGGGCGATGTCGGCGCCGGCACGAAGGACACCGTGTCTGGCTTCCTGCACACGCCCCACTTCAGCGCGCCCCACGTCGCGGTCGGAGCCGGCCTACGCTATCGCACACCGATCGGCGTCGTGCGTGCAGACGTGGGCGTGCGTGTGAACCGCGTCTCTTCCATGGAGGAGGACGGCACGCTCAATCCGGATCCCGGTCAGCGCGTCGCGTTCCACATCTCGTTCGCGGAGGCCTTTTGAAGGCCGCCGCCATTCGCATCGCGCGACGCGTCGCGTGGGTGCTGCTCGCGCTCGTCGTGGTCGTCGCCAACCTCGTCGCGGCGGCGTTCTTCTACCTGCGCACCGACGGGGCCCGCGAGCGCGTGCTCGCCCTCGCGAGGTCACAGCTCCGGGCTCTCATCCCGGGTGGCGTGTCCCTGGGTCGCTCCGAAGGCAACCTCACAGAGGGCTTGATCCTCCACGACCTCGTCCTCCGCGACCGCGAGCAAGTGCCGGCGGTGACCGTGGAGCGCCTCGAGCTGCACTACACCTTGCTGTCTGCGCTCGTGGCCGTGGTGCAGATCGATTCACTGGAGGCCACCGGGGTCACCATCGTGTCGCGCCAGCTCGCCGACGGTCGCGACAACCTCGCGACGATGAGCGCACCCACGCCACCGCCGCCAGACCTGCTGCCGTTCTCCGTCGCTCTGGAGCGCATCGAGGTCGACCTGCGCGTCGCGCGCTTGCCTGCCGGTGGGGATCTGGCCGACGTACCGCACGACCAGGATGCGCGGGGTCATCTCCATGCGCGCGTGTATCTCGGCAAGCGCTTCGACCTCGACGTCCCCGAGCTGCTACTCCAGCTGCGCGCGCCGACGCCGGTGACCCTTCACGCGCATGGAAACGTTCGTCACCTGAACAAGGACGTCTCGCTGCGCGGCATCCGCGTGCACGTCGACGCCGACCCGGGCGGTCTGCACCACAAGACCAACGTCGAGCTCCGCGGGCCCATCGTGCTCGACGCCAGCGGCGACGGCACCCTCGACGACCTGTCCGCTGCGCTGCGTCTCGACGTGGCCTCACCGTCGGTGAAGCTCACCGCGCGCACCAAGCTGCACAAGGACCGGGTCGAGCTGCGCACCTTCACCGTGAAGTCACCATTCGCGGACGTACAGGTCGAAGGAACGTATCGGTTCGACAAGACCGGCGAAGGCAACGTGAAGGCGCGGGTGTCGGACCTGTCCGCGCTGCAGGCCTTTGGCGCGCCTCCGCTGACGGGCCGCATCAAGCTCGATGGTCACGTGGCGCGCGACGCGAACGATCTGCGGCTCACCCTGCAAGGCCAAGCCGACGATCTCGTCGCCCCCGGCGCGCAGATCAAGAAGCTCCGCATCGACGTGGCGACCGCCGAGCTCGGTGGCCATGCCAAGGTGGATGCGAACGGTGTGGTCGCCGGCGGCTTGCGCCTGCGCAGCGTGGCGCTCGCTGCCGAGGGCAGTGACAAGGAAGTTCGCGCCACCATCAGCGCAGCGGGCGCCGAAGGGGTCGAGCTCGACGTGGCGCTGAGCGGCGTGCCCCGCATCGTCGAGCGGCGCTTCACGGGCTTCGAAGCCACGCTCCAGCGTCTGCGCGTTCGCGCCGGCGGCAGCCCGTGGGAGGCCGAGCACCCTGCCCACGTCAGCGCCGACTTCGACATGCGCATGTTCGCGCTGAGCCGCATGCGCCTCCTCAACGATCCGCAGCAGATCACGCTCGAGGGTCGGCTCATGGGCCAGACCATCGAAGGCGTGTTCGTCGACGTGAAGCACTTCGATCTGAGCCAGCTGCCCGGTCTCCTCTCTCCGGGCCACGTGCTTCCGAAGACCGATCTCTCGGCCGAGATCGAGGCCCACGGTCCGCTCGACGATCCGGAAGTGGGTGGCACGTTCACCGGCGAGGCGCACGGCAAGGGCGACAGCGACCTCATCCACGCGAGTGGCAACGGTGACGCCAGGCTCGCGCACGGCCGACTCGCCGGCAAGGTGTTCGTCACCATCGGTGGGCAGAAAGCGAGCGGCAAGTTCGACGTGCCGATGCCGCTCAAGCCGGGACAGCCCATCTCCGTCGGCTTCGATGCATCGGTGTTGCTCAGCCCCACCTTCGCCGAGTTCTTGGTGCCGAAGCTCATTCAATCGCAGCCGCTCGTGATGTACGCGCTCGGTGCCAAGGTGACGGCGCAAGGTCAGCTCACCGGCACGACGTCGGAGCCCGAGCTCCATGCCAGCGCGCGCGTCGCGCGTTGGGTGGCCGGAGACGCGCACGGCGATCTCGGAATCTCCTTGGAGTACAAGGGAAAGCGGCTCGGCACCAGTGCCACCCTCGAGCTCTCGTCGCTGCCCGCGGGTGGTGGCACCGGCGGTGGGGTCGTGGCGCTCACGTCGGAGCTGCCGATGGATCTGTCGGCGGTGCTCACCGGCGGGCAGGGCCGCCTCATGAACGGCAACGAGCCGATGCACGCCGAGCTCAAGGTCAAGCACGTGGGCCTCGATCATTTGCCCTTCCAGGCCTTCAACGTGGTGCCACCCGTGCAGCACGGTTGGGTCGATGGCGAAGCCGAGCTCGCTGGCAACCGAAGCGACCCGCGAATCACCGCATCGTTCGATGCGGTGGGACTTACCGTCGGACCGATGAGCGACGTGGATGCCCACGGCTCGTTCCGCATGAAGGGCGGCGCCGCGACCATCGACACGCGCATGTCGACGCATGGCAGCGAGGCGTTCCGTGTCCACGGTAGCCTCGATGCTGGCCACGACGCGCGTTCGCTCGAGACGCATTGGATGAAGGCACCCTTGGCAGCGTCGCTCGAGATCAACGACTTCGATCTCGGACGGCTCGGCATCGTCAAGGGTCTCGCGGGTAGCCTGCGTGGGCGCTGCGAGCTCACAGGGACGTTGCTCGCGCCACACGCAAAGGCCGAGTTCGGCGCCACCGACCTGCGCGTGGGGCAGCTCCACCACCGTGCGTTCCGCCTGTCGGGCACTACGTCCGACGGCGCAGTGAACGCGAAGCTGCTGGCCGAGCTCGACAGTGGGCAGAGCCTCGCGGTGACCGCGCGCATCCCTTGGACCGATCAGCCCCTGAGTGCTCAGCTCACGGCGCGCGGCTTCTCCCTCGACTTCGGCAGCGAGAACCTCCCCGTGGTGCGCTTGTTGCGCGGGCTCTTCGATGGTGACGTTCAGCTCTCCGGGACGATGTCGGCACCGAAGCTGGCAGGCGATCTGCGCTGGTCGCGCGGTGAGCTCCACCTCGCCTCCACCGCGATGACCTACCGCGACTTCGACGCCACGATGCACTTTGCCGGTGAGCGCGTGGACGTGCCGTCGATGCACCTCCTGTCCGGCACCAACGGGCAGCTGCAGGCAAGCGGGTTCCTCGTCCTCGATCATCTCGTGCCCGCGTCCGTCGACGCCAAGATCGCCACGCGCCAAATTCTGATCCAGCGCGGCGGCGTGGGCATGCTGCTCGACGCCGACATCACCGTCACCGGCAAGCGCAACGCGCAGGGCATCCTCGCCGGCAACATCCGCGTGGAGCACGGTACGGCGAAGCTCCCCGACCACCCACGCGACGGTACGCTATTGCCCACCGCCTCCCTCGAGGACGTGACGGTCGTCAAGCCACCGACGGCGAAGGTCTCCGACAAGCAACCACCCCAGCCCGTCGGCCCGCGTGGCCCCGACTTCTCCGCGCAGATCGAAGGCCCCTTCGAGATCCGCGGCCCGGAGGTCAGCGCCACGACGCGCGGCAGCCTCACCGTCGATCTCAGCGGTGCCAAGCCCGACATCCACGGCAACCTCACCGCCGACCCCAAAGGCTGGGTCCGCATGTTCGGTCGCCGCTACGACGTGGAGCGCGGCGCCATCCGGTTCGACGGCGCTCCGGAGCCCATCCTCGATTTCCGCATCTCACATCGCCTTCCGAAGGCCCGCATCGGCGTCGAAGTGAAGGGCCCCGCCAGCAAGCCCGAGCTGCACTTCTGGTCCGAGCCGCCCATCTACGATCAAGCCCAAGTCGCCGGCGTGATGCTCGGCAACAGCCCCACCGTCAACGGCGTCTCGACCACGGGCTTGTCTGCTCAGAGCGACGGCGTCATCTCGAAGATGGTCGTCGGGAGCATCCGCAAGAATTTCTTGTCCACGCTACCGATCGACGTCTACCGCTTCGACGGCAACTCGAGCCGCGCCGCCAACGCGAGCGGCTCGCAGATCGAGCTCGGCAAGTACCTCACGGAATCACTCTACGTCGGCTACGCATACCGCATCGGCACCGAAGGCGTCGGTGTCCGCCGCTCGAACTCCAACGAAGCCCGCCTCGACTACCGCTTCTCCCAACGCGGCCAACTCGAAGCCAAAGGCGGCGACGCGGGCGTCGGCGGCCTCGACCTGTTCTGGACCTTCAGGCCGTAGTCCGCGCGAAAATTCGCAAGTCTGGCGGACGACTGTGACGCCGGTGTGTCAGCGCTTCATGCACCCGGCTCGAACCCACGAGATTTCGGTCCCTTCGCCGCTATCTGATTGGCATTGACCTTAAAACACCATGACGGGACATCGACGTCTCGCCCGGACCACCAATCCGAGGCCCTCAGCTTTTTTCCGGCGCCTTCGGTGCCGACGATCGTGATGGCGAGATCATCGGCGCCGCGAGTTTCCCACCGATCGACCTCAACTGCGCGAGCAGGATGGGATGCGACTTGAGCTGATCGCGGAGGACTGGAATAACGCCTCGGAGCAGTCGGCGCTCCGGATTATCGAGCGCCTCGAGGCAATCTGGACGCAACGAGTCGAGCCGCACCGCCGACTCGCTGCGCACCTCGGCGAGTTGCTGGTCGATGAGCAGCTGCGAGGGCAGCTCGATTTGTGGGTCTTGGCGAACGCAATAGAGGAAGTAGGGACTGTGAGGAGCGAGGCCCATAGCGCCGAAGTCACGGGCCAGCACCGCCTCGGCCTGATCGAGATCGAGGTGCAGGGCGACGGCGAGCGCGCTCTTCTCGAGACCGGGGTAGCGCTTGGTGGGGCCGAGCCGCGAAAAGCGCAAGGTCGCATGATAGAGGCACGCCGCCTTTGGATGCACCGCGATTGCGAGACTACGAATACCGAGACGCTGCGTTGCGGTCATCCACATGAGCTTGTTGAGCAGGAACGCGACGCCGAGCCCACGATGATTCTCGGCGACGCACAACGCACCGACCTCTGCCAGCTTTCGCCCTGCGGCGCGCAGTGGCGCCAGCTCGTCGCCGAAGATCTTGTCCATGGGCAGGCCGAACGGAGAATCCAGAACGAGTGACATGGTGCCAATGGCGGCGCCATTTTTCATAGCAACGAAGACCACCGTCGACGGCAAGAGCCCATGTGGGGTGATGCGTACACCCGATGCGTGCGGGTGCATGATGCCGCGGCGTACATACGCAGCGTGTACCAAACGGCTGGCCTGCTCGTGTTCCTCAACGGTCGTGGCTACCCGTACCGTGAGCCCTTCGAGCTCGGCATCGTCGATCTTCAGCTGAGACCGGATGACTCGCTCTCTGATTGGCCCTGGCAAAAAGCGGAGGAGCTGCAACATTCGGATGACCCCCTTTTCACGTGTTCTTCCAGACCCCCAGTGCAACCTCATCCGGCTGTCTGTTACATCTGTTACAGGCGGTTGTATCGCCCTGGTGCGATGATGTGGCGTGGATCGAGGATCTGCTTTAGCTACCTCCGTCAGTTCACGGTCGTGACGACGACGGTATTGATGGGACGCACGCTCATCCCGGCCGGATATCCGTAGCTCGCGTAGAAGTCGTAGCCCCACACGGTGAGGCCGAAGGGCTCTGCGCTCGAAGCGGTGTGAGCCCCGTTCATGCAAGTCCCGTTGGGTTGGAACCCGCTCACGATCATTGGCCGCGCCATCTCGTATTGCCCGCCGGTGCCCACGGGAACCCAGCCGGTGAGGACACCGGCGCAATCGAGCGTGACGTCCTTGAAGGTACCGTCCGCTGCCTTCTTGCGGACGAAGACCAGCGCGGTGTTGGCGTAGGTCGGATCGGTGACGAAGAGATACGAGTCGAGGAATTGCTGCGGCGCCACCACGTTCACGAACTCGGGATCGCCGGTATTCGTCGGATTCAGCTCCCCGCCGGTCATGTACGCGTACATGGAGAACGGGTGTGACACATCCTGGCTACGCACCGCGAAGGGCGCCTCGCCCGTGAAGAACGTGACGGCCTGGCCTACGGACAGGGTCGTGGGAGCGCCGACGGGAGGCGCGGGGTCGTACGTGAGCGTGGTGCCGTCGACCATGCCGACGAGCATGTACGGCGCGTTGTCGTCGCCGCCGCGGCTCGGATAGCGAGCGCCGATGTACTCGCTGCCACGGATCTGCACGGGCAGCTCCTGCTGGTGCGCCCCATCGCACGCACCGCGACCGTCGGGGATGTTCATGCAGCTCGCACCACCCCAGACGCTGATCGGTTTGTCCGACTTGATGACCGATCCGGTAAGACGTTCCAACTGGAGGAACTGCACCACCTGCCCGCGGTTCACCATGAAGGTCATCGGCGTGTGCGCGGCCCCGCTCGGCGATCCGGCCCCTGCTTGCACGGCGGCGATGGGCACCATTGTGACTGTCGTTGCGTCCTCGGCCGCGACGACCTGCGTGAACGGTTGCCCTGGTCCCGCGTTCCAGGCATCGGCCGCGACGAAGTTGGTGCCCCAGGTCGGCGTCGGCAGCAGCAGCGTCGCGCTCGACACGTAGCTCTGCGCCCCACCCCATGGGTAGGTGTCGTAGGCGACCACCGGCGCGTTCGTCGTGATGTGGAATGCGCTCCCGATTCCACTCGAGGCGATCGAGGTGTCCATATTGAGCACGGCCGGTTGCGGGCACGCGATGTGGTACGGGGCGCCCGACTCGTATTCCGACAGGAACAGGATGCCGACCTTTCCGGGTGGTAGCTGGCCGCCCGGGAGAGGCTGGTAGGTGAGCGTCGTTCCCTGCCCCGTCGGAATGAACGTGTGCGTCGCCGCATCGAAGGTCTGGGATCCATAGTCGGCCTGGATCGTTATCGGCGAGGTCCACGTGTTCGCGATCGTGACCGCGAAGCAGCTGCCAGGCAGGATCGTCGCCGGAGCAACGCTGTAGAAGTCGCAACCGATCGTGCTCTTGTTGAGGCGCGCCGCGTCGCACGCCGCGACACATGTCCCGTCGGGCGAGCACCCCTGCGCCGGCGGGCACTGCATGACGACGTTGCCGTTGCAGAGCACGCTGTGTAGATCCGAGCTGCACATGTACGTGCAGACCGGGGCGCCGTCGGCGGTAAAGCCGTCCGCGATGAAACCATCCGCGATGAAACCGTCCCGATCGGGAGCGGGAGAACCCGAGCGCCCGGGGACACACCCGGCGAGGAAACCCGGAACGCAGCCCACGAGAACGAGGAGGAGCGTGTTTGTGTGCAATCGCATGGAGACTCCGATCTTCCGGAGGATACCATGCCGCAATCGCGCTGCCGTCAGGTCCGAGCGAACGCGAGCACATGAGGCTCGTTCGTCGAGGGTGGCGAGACCGAACGGTGTCCCCACTTGGGGAGGTTAGTCGTTGGCCGCGCCGGCGGTGATCCAGTCGCGGAAGGCAACGACGAACTCGGTCGACGGAGCCCTGCCGACCTTGACGGTCTCGTCGGTGATCGTGAGCTTGTCGCAGCTCGCGGCGGTGGTGAGGTCGAAGGTTTGGCGGGTGTTCTCGTCGACCACGGCCAGGGCGAGGCTCAGCTGGGGCTTGCCCTTCTGGATGAACTGGACGCCGTTGCAGGCCATGGGCGGTCCGGTGAGCCCGGCGGCCATGCCGGTGGTGAGCGTGGTGTAGGCCGTGGTCGTGGTGGAGAAGTCGAGGGTCTTCTCGATGTCGCTCGTGCGACCGGGCGCCGAAGGCGCGTGACAGCTGGCGCAGGTGCCGAGGTAGGCGCCGTAGAGGCTCTGGAACGAGGCGGTGACCGCAGGGGCTGCGTCTTTGCCCGCCATATCGGAGGTAGAGGTAGCGAAGTCGCTCGTGGTGCCGTCGGCGAAGCCGCCACAACCAGCAGCGAAGCCGCCGCAACCAGCGGCGAGGACGAGAAGCGAGAGTGACGCACGAACATTCATGGCAGGCCTCCAAGCGCGGGACTTACGGTTTGTCATCCTTCCGCCTCAGCACCAAGGAGGCAAGGTCGCGTTCCAGGCGCGTGCGATCGGCGCTCCACGCGGGATTGGGCTGCCGAGCGAACACCGCGAGCAACGTGGCGAGCCGCTTCTCTAGCGCCGTGTCGCCTTTGCCCGCCGGCTCTACCAGTCGAAGGGTGACGAGATCCGTGATGGCTCGGATGCGCAGCGGGTGTACTTCGGTGCCGCTTTTCTCGGCGAAGCGCTCCGCCGCGGTGACCGCGGCCGAAAGGTGCTTGGCGGCGTCCTCCATTCGGTGGCGCGCGAAGTCGTATTCACCGAGGTGGAGCTCGGCGTCGCCGAGCGACAGGAGGTCTTCGTCCGCCTTGGCGTCTTTGTAACGCGCGATCAGCAAGTCGCGCCGCAACGTCTGGGCTGCGCTCGCCTCGACGAGCTGCTTCAGCCGACGATGCGCTTCCGCGCGCATCCCATGGAGGATGAGTCGATAGCCACGCACGGCATCGACGTCGAGCGGCGGTGACAGGGGCGTGCGGGCAGGTGGGTGCGCGACCTCCGGGTGCTTGTCGAGCAGCGCGAGCGCTTCGTTCAGATCGGCAAGCGCCAGCTTCGCGCGGTCTGCCAACAGCTGGGCACCTCCTCGGCCGAGCAGCGTCGTGAAGCGGGCGCGCTGCGCCTCGGGCAATGGCAGCTGCATCTTCGGCAGTACCGCGAAGAGCTCGTCGTACCTCTTCGCGGCGGGCTCGCCCTCCCCGGCCGCGAGGTGATGCAACGCCGTGCGATCGAGCACCAGGGGCCGATACGGTCGCAGCATCGGTTGCTCGGTCAGGGACAACGCTCTCTCGGCCGTCGCGCAGGCGTCCTTCTCGCGATCGAGGAGCTGCAGCGAGCGCGCTTGCAGGAGCAGATGCGACAACGCCGCCGCGGGATCGGCGAACGGCATGCCATCACGTTGCTGGAAGTGGCCGAGCGCGATGCGTTGGTTGCCGACGATGGCTTGCACCCTGCCCGCCAGCTCGGTGGCGATGGCGCGATAGCGGGCGTTGTCCCCGGAGAGGTCGAGCGCGAGCAGCAGCTTGGTATGCGCTTCCTGCGCAGCGCCTCGATCCCCTGTGGCCAAGAAGCGCGCATACAGGCAACGCGCCCACAAGAAGTTCAGCTCGCGCGAGCGTGACAGGCTGCGCGCCGCCACCTTCAGATGAAGGATCGCCTGGTCGAGCGCGGCCAAGCGCTGTTCCGCCGGCAAGCTCGCGATGCTGCGTGCCACGAGGTACGCGCGACCGAAGCGCAACACCGGATCATCCGGGTTCTTGCCTACGCGCTGCTCGAGCTCGGCCTGGGCCTTCTTCGGGTCTTCGGTGGCGCGCAGCTCGAGGAAGCCCGTCCAGGCCTCCAGCGACTCGGTCTGCAGCGTGATGCCGTAGAAGCGACCGCGCGCGTCGGGGAGGCGCTTCTCCCGCAGATCGACGTAGGCGCGCTCGAGCAACACATCTCGGTAGAGCTTCTCGGCGTAGCGACGCTCCGCCGTGCCGCGCTCGAGGAGGCTCACCCACGCGTTGGCGAAGTCGTAGAGGATCTTCTCCGAGTCGAACGAAGCCGCGCGAGTGACCGTGACGTGCACGATGTTCCGGCGTCGCTCGAAGTCGTCCGTCTGGCGATAGAGCTCGAAGCTCGCCGCGCGCAGCTTCTCCAGCTGCGGTGTATCGCTGGTCTCCGAGAGATCCACCAGCAGCCGCTCGATCTGCAAACGCGAGCGCAGATCGTCACCGACTTGCCCACGCAGCGCACCGTCGAGCAGCTCGACGTGTTGTGAGCGTGGCGCACCTCGCAGGAGCGTGGCCACGTAGCGCTCGGCGTACGCGAGGCGCGCTCGCTGCTCGAACGCCGGATGCCCGGCCAATGTTCGTTGCAGCTCGAGCAGCGCCGCGCGGCGATCGAGCGCCGTGTAGAGATCGGCGGCGCGCGCAGCGAACAGTTGCAGCACCAGCGGAGACCGCGCAGAGCTCACCGCCGCGGAGGCGACGGTCCTCACGGCAGCCTGCTTGTCGCCGAGCACGTCGAACAGCTCGGCGCGCACCAACGCGGTCAGCACGCCGCCTTCTCCGTCGCTGCCCAGCTTCGTCACGCGCTGCAGGCGTTCCTTGGCCTCGGCAAGGAAGGCCGCCGACAGCTGGCCCTGATCGAGCGCACGCTCGGATCGGCGGTGCGCGATGAGCTCGCCGAGCAGTGTTTGCACCATCGCTGGCTGGGCCGGCTTCAGCTTGAGGAGCACCCACGTGGCGGACTCCAACGCGCCGCGCTCGAGGTGCAGGCGCAGCATCTCTTCGCGGAGCCCGCGCTCGCGCTCCAACACCGGTAACAGCGCAAGCAAGCGATCGAGCAGCAGCAAGCGCTCCCCGCGATCGGATACCGCCGCGAGCTCTTCGTCGAGCTTGGCGCCGGTCCACTCCGGAGGCGTCGCGCCATCGGCCGGCAGCTCGTACACGTCGAGCGTGCCGGAGAGGCTGCAGGTGGTGATGAGCGAGTTGCGATCCGGTGGTCCCGGCGACGGGTACTGACAGTTCCAGCTAACGCTGGTCAGCTGTTGCGGGTGCGCAAGGTCTTTCGCCGCGACCGGTGCCGCCGCGTTGCCGTCGAACGGCACGCGAAACAATGTGCTGCGGTCGAGGGCATCGATGACGCCGTCGAGGTTGGTGTCGTCGAGGTACTGGGCGAAGTAGAGCCACTTCCCGTCGCTGGAGAACGCTGGGAAGCCGCTCTTCCCCGGCAGGTCGAAGACGATCTGCAAAGCTTGGTCGTGGAGGCGTGCGAAGCGCTGCAGCGCGATGGCGCGCAGCGCACGCGACGAAAAGCTCGGGCCCACTTGCCGAGACGCGCGCTCCATCGGCACGTAGGCGAGCCACTTGACGTCGGGCGAGAGCGCCGGGCTCGACAGGTCGCGGAACAACAGCGTCTGCCGGCTGCCGCCACCGCGCGCGAGGCGGTCGATCTCGACGTCTTCATGCAAGCCTTGGCGCGTCACGGCCAGCAGCTGATCCGGGCCGGCCCACAGCACCTCGCTCTCGGCCGTGTCCTCCGCCGTGAGGCAACGCCGCTCGAGCGTCGCGAGGTCACGTATGCAGACATCACCGGTGGCATCGCTGCGATACGACAGGTAGGCCAGGTACTTCCCGTCGGGGCTGGGCCGCGGCGACGTGCAGTCGGCGGCCTCGTCGAACAACGGCAGCGCCGGGCCGCCGGTGAGGTCCTGCATGAAGATCTGCAGCGTCGCGTTCTGCGCGCTCACGAAGTAGAGGTGTTTCCCGTCCGGTGCGAGCGCACCGAGGAACTGGTCGGCGGGCCCGGCGGTGAGGCGTTCGGGCAAGCGGATGCGATCTCGCGGAGGCTCGGCCGTCGCGAGGCCGCCGACGAGACCGGTGGCGAGGACCAGCGACGGAATGAACAACCTCCTCAGCACTTCTTGTCTTCCCACCCGCCGCTCGCCTGCTGCACCTGCCCACCACATACGACGGCGCGCAGGTGCGCCTCGCGCCACACCTTGCGCACGCGGGCCAGCTCCCGCTCCTTGCCCTTCGGCATCCCGCGGAGCTGCAGCTCGCGCCAGATCTGATAGCGGTCGCGGTTCACGCGCTCCACCAGGCGCGCGCGCTCGGCCGCATCGACGCGGCCTTTGCAGCTCTCCCCGGTGACGGCGATCGTGCCGTCGAGCGCCTCGCCCACGCACCGACGGCGCAGGAGCTCGTCGAGCTGCGCGGCCTCGCTGCGATCCGTCTCCTCTTGCGCCAGCGCCGTTGCGGCTCCCGCGCTCTCGGTCTCGCTGCGCGTGAGGGGTTCGGGGCGTGGCGCGCTGCCGGCCTCCTCCAGCTGATCCTCGAGCTGGCGATACGTGCCGGCGGCGAGCTGCTCGAGCGCGGTCTTGCGATCCACGATCACCACGTCGGGTGCACGAATACAGGCGGGCAGCGCCACCAGTGCGAGCAAACAAGCAAGTCTAGTGTTCACGGACCTGACTCCTCATTCCTCGGGCTCGTCGGCCGTCGGTGGTGGCGCAACACCATCGGCCATCATCAGCGGACGCATCGCGGCACCCAGGAAGTGCTCGAGCAACGGCCCCATGGGAACGCCCTTGATCTCGTCGATGCGTACCGCGCGGGTGAGCCCGCCGAGCTCGAGGCGCAAAGACGCGAAGCCTTGCTCGAAGCCGAGCCGCACCCGCTCGGGATAGCCGAACTTGAGGGCCAGGCGCGCGCGATTGGCGGTGACATCGGCGTGGTACGGGTCCCAGGTGTCGAGCAGGTCGAGCAGCAAGGGCCGGCTGATGTGGAGCAGCTCCGTGCGGCCGTCGATCTGAAGCTGCATCGGCTTGATCAGCAGCGCGATGTTGGCATCGAGGCGATCGTCCTTGTGCTTGGCGCTGGGCGGCATCACCCCCGTGACGTCGCCGCGAAATGCGATGGTGGTGTCGAGGCCCGCCACGTCCACGATGAGCTGACCGCGCACGCGTCCGCCCGACGCCTGCATCTCGATCTGCGAGAGCTGGAGACGGGTGTGGTCGAGCGAGAGGTTGCCCGCGAGCGGGCCGAGCACGGTCTTGCGATAGCGCAGCTGCTCCGCGGCGAAGAAGCTGCGCTCGGCGAGAAACGGCTGGTGCTCGGCGAAGCGCGGCCGCGGGAAGTTCA
Source organism: Myxococcales bacterium (assembly GCA_043741435.1). Taxonomy (GTDB): domain Bacteria; phylum Myxococcota_A; class Polyangia; order Palsa-1104; family Palsa-1104; genus JBDTCO01. The sequence goes on along the minus strand of JAYUBF010000240.1, from coordinate 6,922 downwards.
CGCCCTCGGCATGCGGCACCATGCGGACGCGCATGTGGGCACTGCCGTCCTGCTTGCGACCACGTTCCACCAGCACCTCTACGGCAAACGGGACCTGCCCCTCGACCTTCTTGGCCTCGAATTGCTCACCGATGGTCGCGTTTACTTCGCTCAGCCCCAGCGTGCCTCGGACCAAGAACAGGCGCAGGTCGGCCGACTGGATGCGCACCGGCAGCTTCACCTCACCCGACGCCTTCACGTTCTCGGCGAGCGCGAATCCGGAGAGCCGCTGTGCGAGATCGAGCTGCACGTCGAGGCCCACGCGACCCGTCAGGCGTCTCGGCGCCGTGCTCCCGGCGGACGCGTCGTCGACGAGGTCGTCGTTCCGCGCGGCGTGCGTGAGCGGCGCCTTCAGATCCACGCCGCCCTTGAGCGCCGCGCGGGAGCCCGCGGCCTCGTTGCTCACCTCGAAGCGCTCCGCGCGCAAGAGGCCAGCGGTATCGGCGCGCACGGTGGCTCCCAGCGTGAGCTTGCCCACGGGGTACGGCGGGTAGAAGTCTTGCTCGAGCTTCGCGAGCGTCATGTCGAGGTTGGCCAGCACCTCCGGGGTGCGCGCCTTGCCGCGTGCGTCGACCGTCAACACCGGCTTCCAATCGACGACGCCGAGGGCGTGGTCCCCCGTCTCGACCCGCCCCAGATCCACGGTCAGCGACAGCTTTGCCGTGCGACGCACGCGTGCGTCCTCGCGATCTCCGTCAGCCGCGTGCACCGTCAGGCCCGCGTGCAGCGTGGTGACAGCAGCCTTCAGCTGCTTGATCGTGTCGTGGTAATCGACGCCGTGCAGGTCCGCGCTCAGCTCGAGGTCGCCGCGCGCAGCCTCGAACGGATCGCTCGCCAGCCGAGGGCTCGCGCCGCTCCACCCGGTAATGGCACGTTGCAACACGCCGTGCCCGTCGAGCTCGAGCGCGAGGTGTTCCCAGTTCAGCTGGTGACGCGCGAGGACCGCGCGCGGCACGAAGCGTACGACCGGACCGAGGCGCTCAGCGTGGCCGCTGAGCGACCACGCGAGCGCCTTGCTGCCGGCCGAGTAGCTCGCGTCCGCCTTGAGCGCGAGCGCCGGCACACGGTCGCCCTTCAACGTGGCATCGATCATCACGCTCGACTTGGCCCGATCGAACCCGAGCTTGGCCGCGAGCTGCGCATCGCCGAGGTCGTACTCACCGACGAGAAATCGCTCCACGTCGAGCTTCACGTCGGCCTGATGACGGACGAGCCCACCCTGCGACGAGAACGCGAGCGCGACGCGACGCGCGCTGCCGGTATGCGGTCCTCGCACCTCCGGACGCATCACCTCGAGCGTGGTCTGGTGGCGCAGCTGGATGCTGCTCACCGAACGCAGCCCCTCGATCTGTCCTGCCGTGTGCGCGTGTGCCGAGATGCTCGAGAACGGCATGCTGTAACCAGCGGGAAATGCCACCAGCTCGGCGAACGGCGCGAGCGAGGCTGCGCTGAAGTCGAGCTCGTACTTCAGGGCGTCGGTCGCGTGCTTCTCGAGGCGCGAGCGGAGCGCCAACCCGCCCACCTTGATCTCCGACTGCTCGGTGCCCTCGGAGCGCAACGGATCGGCTAGATCGAGGCGCACCTGGGCCACGTTCGTGTGCAGCTGCGCAGGCTCCCGCGTGAACATGGGGTGACCGTCGAGCGCGACGGTCAGGGCACCGACGGGTATCGAGAGTGCGAGCTTTCCCGGCTCCACCGACGGGAGCTGGAGGCTGCAGTCGATCGACACCGGCTCGGCGATCACGGTGAGCGGGCCTGGCCGCAGCTCCATGCGGGCCATCTTGCCCTCGGTGTGAAGCGCCTGCACCATGCGCAGCGCCGACGACGCGTAGGGATCGACGCCTTCGATCTTCGCGCCCATGTCGACCTGGTGCAGCGCGATCGCGAAGGTCCCATTCGTCAGCGCGAAGCGCCCGGCCTTCACGACCAGCTCGGCGCGTCCGAGCGGCGCGTCCGGCATCGGCGCCACGTGGGGAGCCGGCGCGAACAGCTTCGCCTGCACGTCGAGCGCCTCGCCTTCCACGTGCAAGGGGTAAAGGTGCAGCGCGAGCATGGCGAGCTTGGTCTCGAGCTCGATTTTTCCGTCGGTCTCCACGACGGGGATCTTGCCGAGGCGCACCTGCGCAGCGTCGAGCGTCGCGGTGCCCCGCAGCTTGAGGGGGCTCCTCTGGTGATCGAGAGTTGCTTGCACCGGGGTGGTATCGAGCGCCAGCTTCGCCTTCTCGAGCAGCGGCGGCCCAGCATCGGCGAGCACGAGCGTGGTGGTGCCGCTGAGCGCGTGATCGAGCGCGCTCAGCGACTTTACCTCCGCCACCACGCGATGCTCGGTTGGACGAAACGACGCGTGCGCGCTCACGTTCAACAGATCACGCACCGGCGGCAGCTCTTCGATGATCGCTTGCTCGATGAGCTTCACGGACACCTGCGCGTCGATCTCGTTCACCTTCGGCAGTGCGACCTCGGCCTCGAACGCCGCCTTGAGCTCTCGCGGTGGGCCATCCACGCGCAGCTTCACCACGCGCAGCGTCGCGTCGCGCAACACCGCTCGCTGGATGGGCAGTCGATCCCCCAGCACCTGCAACGTCTCCGAGAGCGGCGTGGCCTCGGGTATCGTCGTCGGCGCCATCGTCTTCACCTCGGGGGCGCTCAGCGCCGAGAGCGATGTCTTGCCCTGCTCGTCGATGACCACGACGACGCGCACGCCGGAGATGACGACGCGCTCGGTGAGCGGACCCGAGCCCAGCGTTTGCAAGAGCGCCCACGACACGTCGACCCGATCCACCTCGAGGAAGTTCGGCGCGATCTTGTCGAACGGCGGTTCATTGGCGATGGTAAAGCCGTAGAGGCGGAGGCCGCTCGTGAGCGAGAGCCGCGTGTGATGCCAATCGATGGGCAGCTTCACGAGGGCGCGGATGCGGGCACGCACGGGCGCGGTATCGAGCGACCAGATCGCCGCCACGATGGTGAGCAGAATCAGCGCGACGATTGTCGCGAGCGTCTTGACCGCGCGATTGCTGTAGCGGAACAAGCGGCCGCGAGGCCTGAGCGCACGACGAGCCACGGAACGAAACGACGAGTGCTACTTCGACCAGTCGGTGTGGAACGAGCCTTCCTTGTCGATGCGCTGATAGGTGTGCGCACCGAAGAAGTCGCGCTGCGCTTGCGTGATGCTCGCGGGGAGCCGCTCTCGACGGTACCCGTCGTAGTACGCGAGCGACGCGGTCATGGTGGGCATGGGCAGGCCACTCTGGACCGCGAGCCCGAGCACGTTGCGCCAACCTTTCTGTCGATCGGCCAGCTCCTTCGCGAACTCGGCGTCGACGAGCAGGTTGGGGAGCGCCGCATCGCGCTCGTACGCCTGCTTGATGCGGTCGAGGAACTTCGCCCGGATGATGCACCCGCCCTTCCAGATGCGAGCGATGCGACCGAGCTGTAGGTCCCAGCTGTAGGTCTTGCCGGCCGTCGCGAGGAGGTTCATGCCTTGCGCGTACGAGCAGATCTTCGAAGCATAGAGCGCGTGGCGCACGTCCTCCACCAGTTGCTTCTTGTCGACGCCTTGCACCGCGGCCGGAACGGGCCCCTGCAGGATCTTCGACGCTGCGACGCGTTCGGACTTCTGCGCCGAGAGCATGCGCGCCTCGAGCGAGCTCGCGATGGTGGGCAGCGGAGAGCCGAGCTCGGCCGCTTGTTGCACCGTCCACTTGCCGGTGCCCTTCATCCCCGTCGAGTCGAGGATCACGTCGACCAGTGGCTTGCCCGTGAGGTCGTCCTTCTTGCGCAACACGAGCGCAGTGATCTCGATGAGGAACGATTGCAGATCGCCGCGATTCCACTCGTCGAAGGTGTCGGCGATCTCTTCGACCGACATCCCACCGAGGGTGCGCATGACGTCGTAGCACTCGGCGATGAGCTGCATGTCGCCGTACTCGATGCCGTTGTGCACCATCTTCACGTAGTGGCCGGCGCCGCCCGGGCCCATGTAGTCCACACACGGCCCGTCGTCGACCTGCGCGGCGACCTTGCTCAGCATCGGGGCCAGCGCGTCGTATGCCTCGCGTGGGCCGCCCGGCATCATCGAAGGCCCCTTGCGCGCGCCCTCCTCGCCGCCCGAGACGCCCATCCCCACGTAGTGCACCTTCTTCGGGGCGAGGGCCTCGCCGCGGCGCACCGTCTCGGTGAAGAACTCGTTGCCCGCGTCGATGAGGATGTCGCCTTCCTCGAGGTAGGGCGCGAACGTGGCGATGGTGTCGTCCACCGGCTTGCCCGCCTTTACCATCACGATGATGCGACGGGGTCGCTCGAGCGCGGCGATGAGCTCGTTGGGCGCCCGGCAGCCCTTCACCTTCTTGCCGACGTTGTCGTTGATGAACTCGTCGACCTTCTCCGGCGAGCGGTTGAACACTGCGATGGGAAAGCCTTTTTCCTCGATATTGAGCGCCAAGTTGGCACCCATGACACCGAGTCCTGCGAGTCCGATCTTCATCTGCGACATTGCGCGAGCCTCCGGAGAGAGGCGCGGAGCGTAGCACTAGAGCCCCGTCACGAGAGCTGCATATAGAGGAGGGGCCCGGGCGGTGTTATGATCGCGGGAACATGAGCAGCCTACCTTCGGTTCTCAAAAATCAGTTCGTCGCGCTCGGCTATGCAGCGCTGTTGCTCGTGGCTTGCCAGCCCGTCGCTCCCGATGCCGGGCTCGGCACCAAGCGCGACGGTGGCACCGCGGGAACGAAGAAAGAGACGAAGGACGGCGAGCAGTGCAGTGTCCGTCAGGCATGCTGCACGGACAGCAAGTGCGACCCGGGCCTGCAGTGCAATGCAAAGACAAACACCTGCTGCGTGGCTTCCACCAACAAATGCGACGCCGCCAAAGACTGCTGCGCGGGCAACAGCTGCACCGACGGCAAGTGCTGTGGTTCGTCGGGCGTGGCGTGCAACAACCCGAACGATTGCTGCAAAGGACTCACCTGCGACAAAGGCCAGTGCACGAAGGCCGGCAGTGGCGGTTGCAGCGGCGCGGCGAACACCGCGTGCTGCACCGGGCAGGACAGCAAGTGCGCCTCGGGCCTCGTGTGCGTGACGAACATGTGCAAGACGTGCGGCCCCGCCGGTCAGCCGTGCTGCGACAACAACGTGTGCAGCGACGGCGCGACCTGTAACACCACCACCAAGAAATGCGAGACGACCTGTGGCGATGACGGCGATCCGTGCTGCAAGGGCGCAAAGCCGTGCGACAAGAGCCCTGGACTGTCCTGCGATATGGCGTCTGGCAAGTGCTCGAGCAACCCAGGATCCACGACGGGCGGCGTCGGCCAAGCGTGCAAAAGCGACGGCACGTGCAACGGCATCCTGGTGTGCTTGTCCAACAAGAAGTGCAGCAAGCCATCGACCAACAGCACCGAAGGCGCGACCTGCACCAACAACACGTGCAGCAACGGCTTCGTGTGCGACACCGCCACCAACAAGTGCAGCACGGCAGCGACGATGAAGAAGCCGCTGCAGGGACTGTGCAGCAACGTGACGCAATGCCAGCAAGGTCTCGAGTGCGAGATCACGCGCCAGCCTGACAAGACCGAAGAGAAGAGCTGCTGCGTCGGCGCAAGCAAGGCCTGCGAGGGCGACTACGACTGCTGCGGCCTGCTCTTGTGCGGTGAAGACGGCGCCTGCGTCGCCGGTGAAGTCAATGAGGAGTGTTTGTCGGCTGCGGATTGCGACAGCCGCTTCTGCGGGCCGGACAAGTTCTGCGCGTCGGGGTCGAATGCGCCCGAGTGTCTCGGCTTCAAGTCCTTGTTCTCGTCATGCACGAGCGAAGGCGAATGCTGCGCTGGTACGAGTTGTCTTCCCGTCGGTGGATCGCCGCTTGCCAAGAACTGCTGCTACCTCGGGGGTCACGCCTGTGAACCCGATGCGTTGTTCTCGACTTCCATCGGCAATCAGGCGTGCTGCGGTCACATGATCTGTAGCCAGAACCTCAGCGTGTGCGTTTGCCGGCAGGCCGGCGAGTCGTGCTTCACCCCCGACGAGTGCTGTGACGACGGCGCGCAGTGCATGGCCGGCAAGTGCTTCGTCCCCGGGGAGACGCCGGTATCGCCCGGCGGGCTGTGCACCGACGACCTGCAATGCATCGACGCCAATGATTCGACCTATTTTTGCGCGAAGGACCTGGGCAGCGGGACCAAGGCCTGCTGCACCGAAGACGCGCAGTCGAAGTGTAGGTCGAGCACGGAATGCTGCGGGTCCCTCATCTGCGATGACAACGGCTTCTTCAACTTAAACATCAGCAAGGTTTGCTGCGCACCCCAAGGTGGGCCCTGCTTGGTCAGCGACGACTGTTGCGGACACGGCAGCTGCGGCTCGGACAACACTTGCAAGTAGTGATATCCATGCTGGCCGTAGCTACTTCTTCTCGGCGTGGCCGCCGAACTCGCGGCGCATCGCCGACATGACGCGGTTCTGGAAGTCGTCGCCATCGCGTGAGGCGAAGCGCTCGAACAAGGCCGCGCTGAGGACGTGCGCGGGAACGCCTTCGTCGATCGCAGCTTGCAGCGTCCAGCGACCTTCGCCAGAGTCGGACACGCGGCCCGCGTAGCCTTCGAGCGTGGGCTGTGCCGTGAGCGACTTCGCGGTGAGATCGAGCAGCCACGACGAGATCACGCTGCCGCGGCGCCACACCTCGGTGACGTCGGCGAGGTTCAGGTCGTACTGGTAGTACTGGGGCTTTTGCAGCGGGGAGGTCTCCGCGTCGGCGCTGCGCGCCTGCTTGCCGGCGTTCGCGTGCTTGAGGATGTTGATCGAGTAGGCGCCCTCGTTGCCGAGGGCGCCTCTCACAGAACCGTACTTGTGCTGGTCACATACGGCTCGTCGGGATTGGAGGTTGTGACCCCTT
>JAYUBF010000239.1:0-4243 GCA_043741435.1 Myxococcales bacterium | reverse complement strand
CCGCAATGCGAAGCGCCGAGGGCCTCGGCGTTCCCCATCGCTCGCCATAAACGCCTTGCCCTCTACTACGAAAGGCAGTTTGTTCGTCCTACAAGCCGCTCCTCGATCGCTTGACCGATCCCGCGTGGGCCGAGCCCAGCAATCCGCCTCGCATCCTCGTACAGCGACGGTTGGCGGGTGACGTAGGTGCACTGCGCTTCGCCGGTGCCCGCGCGCTGCACTCGTTGCATGCGGGCCTCGGTCTCATCCACGGTCGCGCCACCGACGACATCACGGCGATGGTGCGTGCTGCAGCCGCGTTGTTCCTGCCCGATCTTCGAATCGAGGGCCCGTTCGTTCGTGCGTGGCAGGCCGAGCTCTCGGCGCTGGGCCTTCGCGCCGAGACGCTACCGGAAGCGACCCGCGCGCGGCTCGAGATGTCGCTGGCCAACCTCGTCGTCGATCGCGGTGCGGCGGAGCATGCGGAGACGTATGCGGAGCAAGAGCGTTTGACTGCGAACCGGGTCGCCCTCGTCGTGACCGGCGATCTCCGGGCTGGCCTCACAGCGCTCGCCGGCAATGTCGGCGACTCGGCCGCGGAGCGTGATCAGGCAATGATCGGAGATCCTGCGCTGGCCGACCTCGTCGCGTTCGCGTTCTCGCTCGCCGACTGATCCGTGGAGCGCGCGGGCTGCGCTGACACTCTACTTGGCGCAGCTCTGCGGCTTCACGCAACCTTCGTAGCACGACGACTCGTAGCTCACCACGTAGCTTGGTCCGCACACGGGCGGGCTGCGGTCGCACAACACCTCGCCACCGAGACACGACGCAGCGCCCTCCGCGCAGCGATTGAAGCCCACGCACCCGGGGGTGTTACAGTCGCGGGCGCCCCGGTCGGTGTACACGGCGCGGCAACCGGCGGCGGCGTTGCAATCTGCTTCGTCAAGGCCTTCACACACGAACGGCGGCCGAGCCACGTGGCTCGTCGGGCACAACGCGACCTTGACGCAACCAACGGCGCAGCTCCCCTCGTAGATGAAGCTGTAGTATGCGCCACAAGCGACGTGTTTCGAAAGGCACACACCGCCGCTCGCCTGGTCGCACGTCGGCATTCCGCTGGCGCAGGCGGCGAACACCATCGTCGGGACGATCGCGGTCGCGTCTTCGCGATACGTCGAATAGCAGCCGGAGATCGCGTTACAGGCTGCCTCGGTCAACTGATCCGTGCAGGTGGGCGACCTGGATGCCTTTTCGCCTGGCACACCCAGGCCATCCCCACAGCCGACGAGGATCAAAAACCACAAGCCAAGCCAATCGATGTTCTTCATGGGCGCTTAGCTTAGCAAGAGCGAGACCACATCGACACCCCTTCCATTTCGCCGGGTTGGCCCAGGCTGGCCCCGGCAGTGCCACAAAAAACTGAGCTAGGCGCCCTGTTCTTTGACGATGATCGCATCTTTGTCGTCGCCGCGGAGCCGGCGCGTCCAGATGTCGACGTCCTGCAGGTGTCGGCCCTTCGGGAAGGTCTCCGCATACCGAGCGAGGACGAGCAGGCCGTGCTTCACGTCACTTTGCTTTCGCGCTTCACCGAGCAAGGCACCGAACAAGGTGTCGTCGACGAAGTCCGTGTCGAGCGTCTGCGCCACCGCATCGAGCTCCAGCGATTTTTGCAGATCGGTCACCGCCGCCAGGTACTGCTCTTTCGCCGCGAGCGCGACCGCGCGCTCCACGAAGGGATCGGGATCGTCGCCGTCGTGCGCGATGTCTTTGGTCGCCTGCGCGATTGCGTCGTCCCACAGACCTTGCTCGTTCAGCTTGTGAGCGAACGAGACGCCGTAGTTCTCTCCCACTACGCCACGCCCGCGAGCTGACGGAGCACGTAGTGAAGGATGCCGCCGTGCTTGTAGTAGTCGACCTCGTTCGGCGTGTCGATCCGGAGCCGAACCTGGAAGCTCTTCGTCGTGCCGTCTTCGCAACGCGCGTCGACCACCAGGTCCTGGCCCGGCTTCACGCCCGCTGCGATGCCACCGATGGAGAAGATCTCGTTGCCGGTGAGCCCGAGCGAGGTGGCGTCCTGACCGTTCTTGAACTCGAGCGGCAGCACGCCCATGCCGACGAGGTTCGAGCGATGGATGCGCTCGAAGCTCTTCGCGATGACCGCGCGCACACCGAGGAGACGCGTGCCCTTGGCGGCCCAGTCGCGCGACGAGCCCGTGCCGTACTCGGCGCCGGCGAGCACGACGAGCGGCACGCGCTCGCTCTGGTACTTCATCGCGACATCGTAGATGAACTCCGTCTCGCTCGCGGTGAAGCCGTCTTTCGCGAGGTGCACCGCGTAGCCGCCTTCGACCGCGACCATCGTGTTGTTGAGGCGGATGTTGGCGAAGGTGCCGCGCATCATGACTTCGTGGTTGCCGCGACGTGCGCCGTAGGAGTTGAAGTCCTCGACGGCCACGCCGTGCTCGGAGAGGTACTTCGCGGCCGGGCTCTTCTTCGAGATGTTGCCGGCCGGCGAGATGTGATCGGTGGTGACAGAATCGCCGAGCGTCAGCAAGCAGCGCGCGCCCACCACGTCGGTGATCGGCGCCGGCGTCTTGGTGATGCCATCGAAGTACGGCGGATTGCGAACGTAGGTGCTCTTCTCGTCCCAGCGGAACGTGTTGCCCTTCGGCACCTCGAGCTTCTTCCAGCTCGCATCACCGTCGAACACCGAGGCGTACTCGGCCGAGTACTGCTCCGGCGTGAGCGCGAAACGCAGTGCCTCTTCGACCTCGGAGGCCGACGGCCAGATGTCCTTCAGGAACACGGGACCGTCACTGCCCTGGCCGACCGGCTCCTTGTCGAGATCGATGTCGACGGTGCCGCACAATGCATACGCGACGACCAACGGCGGCGACGCCAGGAAGTTCATGCGCGCGAGTGGGTGCACGCGGCCTTCGAAGTTGCGGTTACCCGAGAGCACGCTGGCGACCACGAGGTCGTTCTTCGGGATCGCCTCCGAGATCGCATCGGAGAGCGGTCCCGAGTTGCCGATGCAGGTGGTGCAACCGTAGCCGACGAGGTGGTAGCCGAGCTGCTCGAGCGCCGGCATGACGCCCGCGGCCTCGAGGTAGCGCGTGACGACCTTGCTGCCGGGCGCCAGCGAGGTCTTCACCCACGGGCGAACCGAGAGCCCCTTCGCGACGGCCTTCTTCGCGAGCAGGCCCGCAGCCATCATCACCGATGGGTTCGACGTGTTCGTGCACGACGTGATCGCTGCGATCACCACTGCACCGTTCGCGAGCTCGAACGTCTGCGAGGCGCCGCGGCTCGCGTCCACCACCGTCGCCTTCACCGCCAGCTTTTGATCTACCGTCGGTGGCGTGGCGCTCTTCTCGCCCATCTCGACCACGTTCTTGCGGAAGGTGGCCTTCACCTGCGTCAGCGGCACGCGATCCTGCGGGCGCTTCGGTCCGGCCAGCGACGGCTCCACCGTGCCGAGATCGAGCTCGAGCACATCGGTGAACGTGGGATCCGGCATGTCGGGCGTGTGATACATGCCCTGCGCCTTGTAGTAGGCCTCGACGAGCTCGCACTGCTCCGGCGCGCGGCCGGTGAAGCGCAGATAGTTGACCGTCTCCGCATCGACGGGGAAAAAGCCCATCGTGGCGCCGTACTCGGGCGCCATGTTGGCGATGGTCGCGCGATCGGGCAGCGGCAGCGACGATAGGCCGCTGCCGTAGAACTCGACGAACTTGCCGACGACGCCCTTCGCGCGCAGCATCTGCGTCACCGTGAGCACCAGATCGGTCGCGGTTGCGCCTTCGCGGAGCGCGCCGGTGAGCTTGAAGCCGATCACTTCGGGCGTCAGCATAGGCATCGGCTGGCCGAGCATCGCGGCCTCCGCTTCGATGCCGCCGACGCCCCAGCCGAGCACGCCGAGCCCGTTGATCATCGTCGTGTGCGAGTCCGTGCCGACGAGCGTGTCGGGGTAGGCGACCGTCGCGCCGTCCTGCTGCTGCTCGAACACGACGCTCGCCAGGTATTCGAGATTGACCTGGTGGACGATGCCCGTGTCGGGCGGGACGACGCGGAAGTTGTCGAAGGCGTCCTGGCCCCAGCGCAGGAACAGATAGCGCTCGCCGTTGCGTTCCATCTCGCGCTGTGCGTTGAACTGGAACGCCCCGGCCGTACCGAACTGGTCGACCTGCACCGAGTGGTCAATCACGAGATCGGTCTGTTGCAGCGGGTTGATGCGGCGCGGATCGCCGCCGAGATCGCGGAT
>JAYUBF010000238.1:0-4295 GCA_043741435.1 Myxococcales bacterium | reverse complement strand
AATGCGACGACAACCAAACGAATCACGAGCGGCTTCGGGGACGGCCGAAAATGCTTGGATTCTTATGCGAACTCACCTCCGTGGAAATCCAGGCTAGTGACGCTTGGCCGCTCTACGGGCGGAGGCTGCGTGCACGCTGGGTGATCGCGCCGTACGCGCAGCCACGCCGGGTAGAAATCCTATGCGCCCGTCCAAGCTCCTTGCGAGCCGCTGGAGAGTCTGGAAAGTCGGATTCGCACGGCCGCGCTCGATATCCGAAATCTCGCTCTGGTGAAGGCCGCTCTTGGTCGCGACCTGCTGCTGCGATAGCCCCTTGGCTTTGCGCGCCTCGGTCATCTCGCGCGCGAGACGGAAGTACTCGCGGAACGTGTCGAGCTCCTCGACCGCCTCTGGCCCTTCGGCCTTCGCTTCGGCCTCGAGCTCTTCCATGAAGTCGCTGAATCGGTCCTTCTGCACCACGACACCTCTACCCTCAGAGCTTATGGGTTATATCCCATAACGTCAAATGGGGCTTACGCGGCTCCGGTCGAACGGCCCCTTCTGCCCTTCCAGCTCTTCAGGCGCGCGCGAGCGATCGCGATCTGCTCCTGTTGATGAGCTCGGCTGCTGCGCTCGCCCTTGTCGTATCCGCCCAGCAGCAAGATGATCCGCCGTCCGTGTGCGTGGCAGAACACGCGCAGCAAGATCTTCCCGGCATCCTGGCGATCTCGCTTCTTCGGGGTCTTTCCCTTGCGCGCGAGAATCTGCTTCACGTCCTGGTCGAGCCGAAACTCGAAGAGGCCCCCGCCGACCGTGTCGCCGAAGTTGCCCTTCACGACCTCGGGGCCGAGGTACTGCAGGATCTCGTTCATTGCCGTGCCGATCGCGCGCCGCTTTTGCGGCGTCAGTTCGTCGCGCAGCCAACGCAAGACAGGCTTGTCGCCATGCTCGTCCTCATACCACTCGAGCGTGTACGGCGGCTTCGTCACTGCTGCATCATCACCGACAACATCGGGACGCTCCAGTAGAGACTCGCGGAACTCGGCCGCGCGTTAGCGCCAGCGCGCTCAGATCCGCAGCGGCCGCGAACGTCCGTCGCATCACTTCGTACGCGCGCTGCTCAGACGCGCGCGCGCGTTCATCTGGCTTGAAACACCGCCGACGCCACGCGCAAGGCACTCGCTTGTGCACGAGCGCCGGTCGAGACGATGCCCAGGATGGCGATGGCAACGCCCAGCGCGACGATCACCCAGAACACCGCGTGGGTGGATGCGGCCAAGCTTGCATGCCGCGCCACCTCGATACCGCTCCCCGCCAGCGACCCGGCGAGCGCGACCCCCAGCGAGGCACCGACCTGCCGGCTGGTCGATGCGACCGCAGATGCCAGCGCCGCTTGCGACCGCGGCATGCCCGAGACGGCCGCGGTGTTGACGGGCGCGCCGATGCTGCCGAGACCGACGCCGAACACGCTGTACGCGACGATGAGCACCGGCACCGGGGTGTCGTCGGCGAGTCCGGTCAACAAGAGTCCGCCAGTGGCGATGGCCATCCCGGCAACGACAACAACGAGCCGCGCATGCCCAGCACCGACGAGCCGTCCTGACAGCGGCGAGCTTGCGACCAGTGCCAGCGCAACGGGCAGGGTCAGGAACCCCGCGGCCGAGGCCTGGAGGCCACGCGCGTCCTGCAGGTAGAGCGAGTTGAGGAAGAGGAACGCGCCGAATGCGGCAAACGCGAGCATGGCGAGCGCCGACGCGGACGAGAACGGCACGCTACGGAAGAGGCGCAGATCGAGCAGTGGCTCGGGATGGCGCGCCTCCCATGCGACAAGGGTGACGACGCTCACGAAGGCAGCGCCAAATCCTGCGGCGATCATCCAGGACGACCACCCGACACGGCGGCCTTCGATCACGGTCGAGGTGAGCGCAAGGAGAGCCACGACGATCAAGGCTTGCGCCACGAGATCGAGGCGCCGGGGTCGGTCGGCCTGCGACTCGGGAATGAAGCGACAGGAAAGAGCGAGTGCCAGAGCACCGACGGGAAGGTTGACCCAGAAGATCGCCCGCCATCCGATGCTGTCGACGAGCAAGCCGCCGAGCACAGGGCCAGCAGCCATAGAAAGGCCAAACGTTGCTCCCCAGAGGCCGAGAGCGCGCGCTCGCGCTCGCGCCTGCGTGAACGTGCTGACGACGATCGACATTGCGACGGGGTTGAGCATTGAACCGCCGAGGGCCTGCAGCACACGAGCACACACCAGGGCAGTCGTGGTGGGGGCAAGGCTACAAAGCAGAGACCCGAAGCTGAACACCGCCAAGCCGAGCTGGAAGACCCGACGGCGGCCATACCGGTCCGCCAGCGCGCCCGACAGCAAGAGGAAGCTCGCGACGACCACCGTGTAGCCATCGAGAGACCACTGCAACCCAGCGATGCTTGCGTGCAGGTCGCGGCGGATCGCCGGCAGCGCGATGTTTACGACGGTCATGTCCATGGTCACCAGGAACAGCGAGAGGCAGCACGTGACCAGGATCGCGCGCCTGCGCCAGATTTCCGTCTTCGGCGTGTCCGAAGCGTGGCCGTGACTCATGACAGCATCGACACCGTGTTGCCCTCCTCCGGTGGCCGGGGTTCCGGGTAGCGCGTCACCTCTTCTTTCTTGAAGTCTCGCGACGTGAAGCGAAACAGCGTGAGCGGCCCAGTCGTGCAGCGCGTGTCGTGGATGTCTCCGGGGAGAAATACCCTGACGTCGCCTGGCCGTAGCACGAACGACTCTCGCCTCACGATCCGAGCATTGCCACGCAGGTCGTGGACACGGCGGTAGGTGCTCATCGCCATTTCACCGCGCTGTACGGCGTAGATGACCCATCCACGTCCGTGGTCGTGCGGAGGCCGGTACAGGCCGGTGTGCTCGGTGTGGGCGAGCAACATGAATTCTCGAACAGGTTCTCGGTAAAGCTCCCTCGACTCCGGTGCCTCCGCGTGCAGCGCGGCGAGCCAGGGCTCGGCGGCAGGCGTCGCGAGAAGCTGCGTCACGTGGTTGTGCGCGTGCTCGACGAGCTCGGACGTCAAAGCCCCCCACGTCGAGACCAAGGCTTCGGTGAAACGCTGAAGAGAATCTTTGGCCATCATTTCCTCCTGGCGTCGACGACTTCCTTTGCGAACGCCGACCTCACCAACCTACGTCCAGACCGGTCATGGCGGAACACGCACGCTGTGCACGACATGAGTGCGTCTGACGCCATGTCAAAATCACGCGCTTTGGTAGACTTCGGCGATGTCTCGACAGGACCTCAACCTCCTCGTCACGCTCGACGTGCTGCTTGCGGAAGGAAGCGTCGCTCGTGCCGCTCGACGCCTGCGCCTGAGCCCCTCGGCGATGAGCCGGGCATTGGCGCGCTTGCGGCAGTCGACCGGCGATCCGCTCCTCGTGAGGTCCGGACGGCAGCTGGTCCCGACGCTGCGCGCGCTCGAGCTGCGCGATCAGGTGAGCCAGCTCGTGCGGGGAGCCGAGGCGGCATTGGGACCCAAGGGGGCGCCTGATCTCGAGCGGCTCGCGCGAACGTTCACGCTTCGCACCAGCGATGGCTTCGTCGAAACGTTCGGAGCAGCGATCCTCGCGCGAGTCCGCGCAGAGGCGCCTGGCGTACGCCTACGCTTCGTGCAGAAGGCGGACAAAGATGGTGCCGCGCTGAGAGACGGAGCCGTCGATCTCGAGACCGGGGTGCTCGACACAAGCTCGGCTCCCGATCTGCGGACCCGCGCGCTCTTCCGTGATGGTTTGGTCGGTGTGGTGCGAGCGAAGCATCAGCTCGCCAAGGGGAAGGTCACGGCAGCTCGCTATGCGGCGGGCCAGCACGTGACGGTGTCGCGGCCTATGCTCGAAAGAGGCGCGCTCGAGGAGGCGCTGCGCGCGCACGGGCTCGAGCGGAAGACGCTCGTCGTGGTCGGCGGCTTCTCGAGCGCGCTGGCGCTAGCGCGGACTTCGGACCTCCTCGCGACCGTCCCCGCACGGCACACCGAGAGCCTTCGCGCGGGGATGCATACCTTCCAGCTCCCGTTCCCAACGACGAAGTTCACGGTGTCCATGCTGTGGCACCTGCGCCTCGACGCCGACCCGGTGCATCGTTGGCTGCGAAGTTGTGTTCATGCTGCGTGTGTCGAGTGACGCACCGGTGCGTCTTGCATCCTGCAACGCGTCGCAACGGATCAAACGAAGAAATTCGTAACTTCTCAAAAAGTGGCGGCGGCTCTCAATCGAGTCGCTGAATTCGTGCAGTATTGGGCGATTTGACGATGTGGCTGCCTTGGCTGCCGTCACT
>JAYUBF010000237.1:0-36121 GCA_043741435.1 Myxococcales bacterium | reverse complement strand
AGAAATCCTGGATCATGTCGATCACTTACCCGTCGGTTCGATTGATCTGATCCTGCCCTCTGGAGGTTGGCCGAAGTCCCTGTCAGACAGCGCCCTGTCGTACCCTCGGCTCCGCCGGCTTTCTTCGCAGGCAGATCCACTCGACATTCTTAGTTCAGGTCTTGCTCGAGGACGCACCGCGGAAGGGCTTGCTCAGGGAACCGCCGCCGGCTGCGCTCGGTCCCGACAGGGCGCAATCTGCCACCCGTATCGACGTTCGGCTCTATCTGGTTTTGGTTGAATCGAAAGACAGAGGTGCGCTCGCTCCCGCGAGCGATCTATTGTCGTTGGTAGTCCGGCTTGAGGATGCAGCCGCCACGAGAGTGGCGACGAGAACGAGGGGAATCGAAGCGATGACGCGACCCACCGAATCTACGAATCGATGGCAGCTCCACGATGCCATCATTGACGGCATCCATTTCGACTGGGCCGCTGGAAGGCTGGAGATCCACCTGACGGTTCCTGCGTCGAGTGACAACGGAGGGGTCCACCAGTCAATCGAAGCGGCGGATGTCACGCTGCTTCGCTGCCCACGGGTACAGCCCTGGGGTCCGAGCAAGTACATCAACTCGGCGACGGGACCGAGCCTTGTCGATACGACTAGCCATGTTACGTCGCTGAAGCTCGAGATGCAGAGCGGCGACGAGATCGATATCGAAGCCTCCTCCATCACCCTCACGACTCGAGGCGGATCAACTCGCTAGGCTGTCCGGTTCGACAGTGACACCTCGACTATTGGGCAGGCAACGGTTGGCTTTCGCCGTGAGCGCCGCCTCTGCGCGGGTCTGGATCTGCGGGTCGCGGCAGGCGAGGAAACAATCAGCGCCTGCCATGAGACTCTTGGGGACCGTTTCCTCGACGGTGAAGCGCTCTGCGACCGCCTTCATGTCGAGGTCGTAGCCCAAGTTGACATAGTCGGCGTTCTCGGAAGGCAGAAGATGCACTCATTCCAAGTTCACCGGGCGGATTGCCGTGCTGATCACGCTTTGAACGACCTGCACCTACAGTATCACCCGCGATATCGTCTTGAATGATATCACAGGTGATACTATGCTAGTTTTATGAGTCGCGCGCTGAAGACCTTGGAAGCGGCGAAGCGCAACCCCAAGGGCGTCTCGTTCTCGGAGCTTCAGGGTCTCGCCGAAGCAGCCGGCTTCGCGCTGAAGCGCACCAAGGGCTCGCACCACGTCTACTCTAAGCCGGGCGTCGTCGAGATCATCGACCTCCAAGCCGCGGGCAAGGACGCGAAAACCTATCAGGTGCGCCAGGTGCTCGACCTCATCGAGAAGTACGGCATCGAGATCAAGTAGGAGGACGCCATGCGATACCCGGTCGAACTGCGATGGAGCGATGAGGACAAAGCGTGGATCGCCGAGGTCTACGATCTGCCCGGCTGCAAGGCCGACGGCAAGACACAGGCCGCCGCCATCAAGGCAGCAACGGAAGCGGTGGAGCTTTGGCTGGAAGTTGCCCGCGAAGAGGGGCGAGAGATCCCTCGTCCTTCGACGGAGGAGAGCGCGAGCGGTCAGCTGCTGTTGCGGCTGCCGAAGTCGCTGCATGGACGTCTGCGCCGAGCGGCGGAGCGCGAGGGGGTGTCACTGAACCAGTATCTCGTCGCTCTGCTTGCGGGGCGAGATGCGGTGCAGCAGATCAGGGATGCAGGGTAGGTGCCCGGACGGGCGGGGGCTGCGGCACGCTCGAACGGCGCGCGGAGGGAATCAGAACGGTCGTGCAAGCACGACGAGAAGGTCTCGACGTGCGACGCGTATGAAGCTGAAATGGTTTCTATCTCGCCCATATCGAAGATGGGAAAGATCTATCGGACCCTGTTGCTGTGTGCTTTGGGCGCGAGCTGCGCGGTGCCGCGAGTGTGCGCTGCCGAAGCGGGAATTGGCGACATGATTGCAGACGCGACTCGGCTGCGTATTGCACCAGCTCCTCCGTGACCATGGCGCCCGACCGACGAGAAGTAGACCTTGCCGCCCCAAACTGACGATCCAGCTCTTTCCAAAGAGTCGGTCGCAGAAGCGGCGGAAGGCGGTGTCGTCGGCGAGTTCCGCGCACGCGCCGTCAAAGACAAGGCCACCGGTCTTGCGGAGCGTGCGTAGTCGATGGAGCACCTTGGCGCGGAAGCACGTGGCGAGCGCGCGGACCGGGAAGAGGAATCGCTTCGAGGTCGACACCCACCGAGCGTTCGGGCCGTCGAGGCCACCGCCGGTGACGACGCAGTGCAGGTGCGGGTGTAACCGTAGGTCGCGCGTCCCAGGTATGCAGCACGGCGGTCACGCCGAGCTGCGCACCGAGATTGTTGCGGCCGAAATCGAGCAGCGTGCTCGACGCGCAGGCGAAGAGCAGGTCGTAGAACGCGCGAGGATTGTGTCGAGCCAACGCCCGTAGCTCCGACGGGAGCGTGAAGACGACGTAGGCGATGGGTGTTCCGAAAACGGCCATGGCCCTTAGGGACCTTCTGGAACGCCATCGGTGTGACCGCCACCTCGAGGGGTAGGTGGTTTACCCGTGGCTTCCCCCAAGACGCCAGGAGCGCTACCATGTACATGGCATGTACACAGGTGAGGGTTAGTTATGGCTGTAGCGTCGCTTAAGCACAAGCACCTGAAGCTCGACCAGCGGAAGATCGACTTCGCACGGCGGTACTTCGGCGTGAAGTCCGAGCAGGAGGCCATCGATCGATCTCTTTCGCTCCTCATGGATGAGCAGAAGATCGTCGAAGGGATGAAGCCCCTGGCGGGAGCCCTCAAGGGTGACGCTCGCAAGTGGCCGCACCGTTGAAGGGGAAGATCGTCCTCGACACGAACGTATTCATCGACTACCTGCGTGCCGGGCTTCACGAAGATTGGGTTGCTGGACAGGTCGAGGGGACCGTGCGGTTCTTGTCCTCGGTCGTGCTCATGGAGCTGCGCTTGGGTGCCGACACCGTGCGTCGCCGTCGGGTCGTCGATCGCCTCAAAGCTGCTTTTCCAGCTGGGCGTGTGGTCGCGCCAGGGGCCGATCTATACGACAGGGCCGGTGTGCTGTTTCGACGCCTTCACGCTGACGGCAAGGGGCTGGTGGATCGGCTTGGGCACGTCAACGACCTGCTGATCGCCCTGTCGGCATGGCAGATCGGCGCCACCGTCATCACGAGCAACGTGGACGACTTCCGAGCGATCGCTCGGCACCTCTCCGGCCTCCGTTGGACTACCCCAGGCTGAGGACGCCGGAGGCGAAAGACCGTCTTGCTGTAACAAATTCGTAGCAGCGGTCGGCGCCTGGCGTCCAATTGGAGCTTTTCGCCATCTCTGTCGCTGCGGCAAAAAGATGTCTCATGCGGTGAGACTTGCTGATGAAAATGTCCCTACCTCTCCGCCGACTTCTTCGTCCTCGGAAAGCCCATCGGCATCGGCGGCACCCTCGCCGGCAACGCGCTCTCGATGGCCGCCATGCGCGCCACCCTCGAGCACATCCTCAGCCGAATATCTTTTCCACCAGACCCGGCCGAAGAACGGGGGCGAGGCCGCCGCCGCCGCCGACTTCGAGCTCGAGAAATACATGCACCAGCACGCCCTCAACCGCGGCGTGCTGCTGACGCCGTTCCACGACATGGCGCTTCGGGGGATATCGCCTAGCCCCGCGCGCGCGTGGCCAGGGCCGCGTGGGGCTCGAGCATTCGGTCGATGCCAGCATGTGCGTTGCTGGCCGGAACACCCTGCAACGTGGCGCGAAAGGCGCGCACCCGCGCCACGCTCTCGCGCATGCGGACGTCGCCCTCGCCTCGTGCGGCGTGCGTGAGCGCCGCCTCTGCGCGGGTCTGGATCTGCGGGTCGCGGCAGGCGAGGAAACAATCAGCGCCGGCCATGAGGCTCCTCGTGACCGTTTCCTCGACGGTGAAGCGCTCTGCGACCGCCTTCATGTCGAGGTCGTCGGACACGATCACGCCGTCGTAGCCGAGCTCACCGCGCAAGATGTCGGTGAGCCACTTCTTGGACAGCGTGGCAGGCAACGCGTCGATCGCCGGATACACGACGTGCGCCGTCATCAGCATCGGAACTTTGACCGCGACGGCAGCGCGGAACGGCGCGAGCTCGGTCGTGCGCAAGCGGGTCTCATCGTGATCCACTTGCGGCAGCGTCCGGTGCGAGTCCGTGGCGGTGTCGCCGTGACCCGGGTAGTGCTTGCCGCAGCCGCGTACGCCGGCCTCTTCGAGACCGCGCCAGAACGCGAGCGCGTGTCCGGCGGCGCGATGCGGGATGGTCCCGAACGCACGATCGCCGATGACCGGATTTTGTGGATTGGTATGCACGTCGAGCACGGGCGCGTAGTCGAGGTTGAAGCCGAGCGCTGCGAGCTCTTTGCCGAGCGCGCGGCCCACGTCGCTCGACAGCGCTTCGTCATTGCGCTCGCCCAGCTTGGCCATCGCCGGCCACAGCGTCAGCGGGCTCTTGATGCGCTGGACGCGTCCGCCTTCTTGATCGACGCTGACGATGAGCGGCGGGTCTCCCTTCGGCGTTACGGCGTGCAGGCTTCGCGTGAGCTCCGCGATCTCCCCGACGTTGCCGAGGTTACGGCTGAACAAGATCACGCCGCCGACGCGTCCCTCGGCAATGCGCGAGAGAAGCTCTGGTGGCGCGGTGATGCCTTCGAAGCCCACCACCAACAGCTGTCCAGCCTGCATCGCGGTCGTCATGTGCCGGCGATTCTAGCCCGGCCGTTA
This sequence comes from Myxococcales bacterium, assembly GCA_043741435.1. GTDB lineage: Bacteria > Myxococcota_A > Polyangia > Palsa-1104 > Palsa-1104 > JBDTCO01. The sequence continues at coordinate 31,371 of JAYUBF010000237.1, read as the reverse complement.
CAGGGCGGTACAAACCATGTCGCGCGCGGGATTGCCATCGCCGTTGGCGCAACCGACGTGCGGCACCAACGTGACGTCGTAGATGGCGTCGCCGAGCGTGAACGAAAACGGCAGCGCGAGCGGGAGCTTCGTCGGGTCGGCGATGTCTATCGCGTCGATGCGCAGCGTCGGCGGACAAGAGGACGCGCCGAGCGTTGCCGTGGTGACCGTGCCTTGCTGAAAGCCGACGGTGACCGGGCCGATTCGCGTGCCGTCGAGCATGGAGCCAATGCACGCCGCACCGGTTTGCGTGCCAACGACGGCGACCCAGCTTCCGCCGCTACAGGGTTGCGCCGCGCCGTCCTTCGGATCAGGCAAGACCGGTACCGTGCAACGCAGCTGATGGTGCGTGATGCCGCTCGCACTGCGCAGGCAGGCAACGGGGTCCACGCAGGCGCTCTTTTCGCACGTCGCGAACGCGTCGCACAACACCGCAGACGGCAGCACCGGCGCGGTCACCGCCGCGTTGCACTCCTTGTCGAAGGCGCGCCCGCCCCCGTCGTTGCACAGCCGCTGGCCGATGCGACAACCGGTGGCGCGCTGCACGTAGCAGGGCGAGTCACGGTTCGCCCGCTCACCGGGATAGAGCTGACCGTCGCACACGCCAATCGGCAGATCTGCGCCCGGCGGCAGCTCGCAGCCCGCCGTGCTCACGAGATCGTCGAACGACGGCGGTAGGCGCTGATCGCAGCCGGCGCCGCTCGAGTTCCCGATCGAGGGTCGGCCTGGAACGCACAGGCAGCCATCATCGGCGAAGTAGCGGGGGCCATCCGCTTCGGCACCACGCCCGAGCATGCCGAGGTGCTCCGGGTAGCGACGCACTTCGCCCTCTACGAACTTGAGCGGGTCGTAGGATGCGACGCCCACCAACCGACCCGTTGCATCGCGCGCCAGCACGCTCGCTCGCACCGGTTGGTCGAGGTCGGTGATGCGCGCGGGTTGCACCAAGATGGTCGTGGGATCTTTCGAGAGATCGCGATTCGCGACGGAAAAGCGCAACACCTCCGCGCTCGGGTCCGCGACCCAACGCCCGCAGAACGATGGCTGCGCCATCAGCAGCTGCAGCTCGGTGATGCCGGCCTCTACCGACGAGTGGGACGCCGGACCTTGGACCTCGAAGATGAGCCCCGTCTGAGGGCTGCACCCCACCGAACCAAGGTCGAGACAGAGACCGAGACCGATCCCAAGAAATGCGATGAGCCGCGAGGCCCGCGTTACGGACACTTCTTGCCCATGCCCGCGGGACAGATCACACCGGTCGTGGCGGTCACGCGGCACTGAAGGCAGCCAGCGGTTTTGCAGTCGTTCTCGTCACAGCTCGTGTTGGACGTGATGCGCGCCTGGCAGGTGTTTGCGCCCGCTATGCTCTTCTTGCACCACAGGTTGGGTCCGCAATTGGCGTCGGTGGTGCAATCTACGAGGCAAGCCGTGCTGCTGGCGCAGGCGTAGTTGCCCGGACAGTTGGCGGCGGCGCTGCACGCACCGGCAGTGCAAGCCGAGCCGCTGATATTGCCGTTCACGCACGCCGCGGTGCATGCCGTACAAGTGGCGCCGCAGAATGCGGTCGTGTTGCAGTTGTTGCACGACGCCGAGTTGTCAGTCGGGCAGTAATTCCCGGTCGTGCAGTCGACGGAGGTGCACGCGCCCGCAGCCGCGCAGTTGCACATCGTGTTGCACGACGTGCCGTTCGCACACACCAAGTTGCTGCCGCAGGGGCCCGTGCCGGTGGAGCACTGTTGGTAGTTGGAGACGGCGGTGCAGGTGTACGTGGTGAGCGTGTTGCCCGTGCAACTGGTCGACGCGGTGCCGCCGCCGCAGCTTCCCGGACGCGACGCTGTGCCGCAGCACCGACCGCCCACGCAAGCGCCGCTCTGGCAGTCGCTGTTCTGAGCACAGGTATCGCCGGCCGGGAACTTCGGATAGCAGTGACCATCACCGCCGGTGCCGCTCTCCCAGCAGTACGGCTTACCGGGCTTGCAGTCGCCGTCGTTGCCGCACGCCGAGAGACACATCGTCCCGCTGCAAAGGTAGTCGCCGCAGGACGCGATCGTCGTGGGTGAGGCCCCGCACGTGCCGTTGCTGCACTGGTTCGCGATCGTGCGGCTCGGGTCGGGGGCGTTGTCACAGCTGACGCCGCTGCAGTTGGTGCCATTGGCCGCGGCACACGAGCCGCTGCCGTTGCACTTGTCCTGGACACAGTTGGCGGTGTTGAGAACACACTCGTTGCCCGACTCTTGTCCGGATGGTGTGTTGCTGCAGAGGCCGAGGGCGCCACCCAGGTTGCACTGCCGGCAGAGACCACAGCCGGACGGCTTGGTGTTGCAGCAAACGCCGTCGGTGCAGTAACGCGGGCCGCCACCTTGCAAGCATTCGTTGTCCGGTTGCTCCGGATCGGTGTTCGGCGTGCAAGCCCCGCCGGTGTTCTTGCGCGGGATGCAGGTGCCGCCGCTGCAATACGTGGTTCCGTCTGGGTTGCCACCGCCGTTCGACGCATCGCAGTCGGTGTCGACGTTGCAACCCGTGCACCCCGAGCCGTCGGGCTTGCACACGTTGGTGCCGGTACACGCGCTGCACGCGTCACCGCAATGCGCCTTCGTGTTGCAGACCTCGCAGGTCCCGCCGTTGTTGCCGCCGTTGCACCAGTTGCGTGCGTTGCACACGGCGCCTTGGTTCTTGCAGATGCAGCCGCCGCCGGCGCACAGGTTGACGAAGAGCTTGCCCGCACAGCTGTTGTTGCAGGCGCCGCAATAGTTGGTGTCGTTGTTGAGATCCTGGCAGACGCCGCCGTTCGCGAAGCAGCAGGTCTTGCCGACCGTACCGCACTCGGTGGCGCCGTCGCTGGTGCCCACGTTGCAGTCGTTGTTCACGCCGTCGCACTTCTCGGGTGCCGCCGGGAACGTGGTGCTCACGGCCGGGTCGCAGTCACCGCAGCCGAGGATGCCCATGGCCAACGTGAGCCCCGCGCAGCCCGTGCACTGCATGTACTTGTCCATGTCGGGATCGAGCTCGTCGTTGGGGAGGGCGCCGTTGCAATCGTTGTCGATGCCGTCGCACGCTTCGGCGGTCGGATTGAAGGTGCCGTCGCACTTCCAGTGCACGTTGTCCGGCGTGGCCTGCGCGCCGAACCACTGCGAGGTCATCTGCGCGCGATCGCAACCTGTGACCTTGCCCTTCTTGCACGGTCCCACGTCGAGGCCGCAGGGCAGACCGAGCGGCAGGAGATTCGCGCCGGTCACATCCGACGTGCCGCCATTGCAATCGTCGTCCCGCTCGACGGCGTCGCAGCTCTGCTTCGTTGGCTGGCGCGCGCCGTAGCAATGCGGTGAGGTCGCGCCGAGCGTGTCACCGATGCAGCCCATCCGCGTGGCAGCGAGGGTGCTCTTCGGATCGGCGCCCGAGCACACGCAGGTACCGAGCTTGGCCGGCGCCACGGATGAAGGGCCGCACTCGCCCGAGTTGTTGTCGGTGCACTGGGTCGTCATGCCGGCCGCGACGAGCGGCGCGCCTGCGGGGTCGGGATTGCCTTCGTCCTTGTTGCCGTCGCAGTCGTCGTCCACGCCGTTGCACTTTTCGAGCGCGAACGGGTGAATGTTGGCGTCGTTGTCGTTGCAATCGGCCGGCGGCAGGTAGCCGTCGCCGTCCTTGTCCATACCGTTGCACGACGTATCGCTGCCGCTGCAATTGCCGTCGATGCCGTCGCCACACTTGTCCGGCGCCGTCGGGAAGATGGTCGGGTCGTTGTCGTTGCAATCGAACGGACCCGGAAGGTTGAGCGCACCACAATTGTCCTTCCACCAACCGTCACCGTCGGCATCGCAGCTCGGGGGCGGGCAACCGGCGAACGCGGTGCCGTTGCAGTCCGCGTCGCCGACGGTGTAGCCGCTGACCGCGATCTTCGCGGTGCCGGTCACGCCGCTAGGCTCATAGATGGTGCGGCACATGCCACGCAGCGCCGTGGCAAGGCGACCCTGCGCGTTGATGCCGCCCTCGAGTCCGCCGGCGGACGCGGTGGCCCCCGGGTACACGCCGGAGTCGTTGTCGTTGCAGTCCACCATGCCGGGGTGCGCGTTGGTGGAGTCCGGACAACCGGCCGTCACGTCGGTGCGCTGATAGCCGTCCCCGTCGAGGTCGCAGGGCACGCAGCCGGAATCTACGCGGCCGCTGCAGCTGTCGTCCTTGCCGTTGCCGCAGACTTCGATGGCCCCTGGATTGATGTTCGGATCGTTGTCGTCGCAGTCGTTGCCCGCCGGGAAGCCGTCGCAGTCGGCATCGACCACACAGGCGGTATCATTGGCCGGATCGTTCGGGCCCATGCCATGACACGCGTTGTCGATGCCGTTGCCGCACCGCACGGTAGGACACAGCACCGGATCGCCGCTGAAGCTCTTGTGCAGATCGTCACCGGTCTTGCCGAGGCTGTAGCCGCAGCAGTTCGGGGGATCCGGATACGGGTCCCTCGGGTTGGTGGGGTAACCGTGGTGGCGAGCGGGGTCCTTGTCGTCGCAGTCCCCGCCGCGCGGGTCGCCGTCGTTGTCTTCGTCGACGCAGGCGTCGTCCTCGTTCCCGTTGCAGTTCTCATCGTAGCCGTCGCCGCACAGCTCTACCGCGAACGGGTTCACCGTCTCGGGCCGGATCGCGAGCGGCTTGCCGTTGCTGCCGACGGGCGCCGGAACCACTTGGACGTCGTAGCAATCGAGGAGGTCGGGATGCTCGCCATACATCGCCTGCGCTGCAGGAACGTGCGCGCGGAAGGCTGCAGCGTCGGGCCAGAAGTCGTTGTCTTGGTCGTCGCCCGTGGGAACGGTGAGGAGCTTGGCCGAGATCTCGGTGGCGCCACTCACGTCGAGCCGGCCGGCCCAGAAGAACTGCGTTGCACCCGCTGCGAACTTGCCCCCTTCGATGGTGCCGGTGACACCAACGATGAGGAGCGTGTACTTGCCGGACTCGTCGAGCTTGATGCTGACCTTCAGCTCCTCGGTGGTGAGGTCACGAATGCCCGAGGGGTTGTCGGTCTTCTCGCTCGGCGCCAGCACCGAGTTGAAACCCGGGTGGTAGATCGCGCCCGTGGCGTCGTTTCGGACGTAGACGTCGAACTGGTCGACCGGCGCATCAGCGGTGATGCGCAGCAAGATCGCCGGATCCTTCCGGCAGCCTTCCACGAAGACCGCGACGATGGAGATCGCGAGCAACGCCACGAGGTGCGCGAGGCGTACCCAGCGCGCCACGCGATGGAATGGTCCTACGTTACTCAAAGAAACCCCCCGCTTCTCCCAAGCATACACGAGTCCCGCCGTCCTTGACGGTCACAAGAAGGCTCCCCTATAGTCGCCGGCCTCATCACAACAGGTCGCGTCACCGGTCGTGTCAGGGGTCGCGTCAGGGGTCGCGTCAGGCAACCTCGGCGCTCGCCCCCGGTCTAGCCCTTTCGCCCCGACGTATTCTTACAGGCTTCACAGGAGCTCCCCCACTGATGTTCGCGGCGAATCGGTTCCGGCCTTCGACTCCCTCTCTGTCTCTCGTCTGCGTCGCTGCGGGCTTGCTCTTGTCTTTCGGCATCTCGCTGCCGGCCCACGCGCAGTTCGGCGGCGGACCTGGAATGCGCCCGGGTGGTCAGCAAGGCGGCATGAACGGATCGCCGCAACAGCAAGACACCAAAGAAGGCCCGGCGGAGACGTCGCCCGACGACAAGGGGGAGAGCCCCGCGCTGCAGCCGTTGCCGGCGTGGCCGCAGCAAAAGGAAAAGGCGAGCCAGTTCTTCCAGCTGAACGGCTACCTCCGGCTGCGCGCGTATCTGTTCCACAACCTCAACATGGGGCTCTACGAGGGGAACTCCGGCATCAAGGCGCCCTTCTACATCCCGTACAGCGAGTACGGACGCACCATCCAGAGCAACACGTCGCAGGTCAGCCAGGCCAGTTGCGCTGCGCGTGAGCACAACGACTGCCGCACCGACAACATCACCTCGGCCGACATGCGCCTCCGCCTCGAGCCGACCATCAACGTGACCGACCAGGTCCGCGTCAAGGCGCAGCTCGACATCTTCGACAACATGGTCCTCGGCTCCACGCCGGAGACCTATTCGCTGAACGGTCGCGGCGGTACGCAACAGGTGCAGGCCATCGCGCTCGCGGGTACGCAGCACGCGCCGGAAGCCACGCAGAACAGCGTGTTCTCGTCGATCCGCGCGAAAAGGGCCTGGGCCGAGGTTCGCACGCCTTGGGCCGAGCTCCGCTTCGGTCGCATGCCTTCGCACTGGGCGATGGGCATGCTCGTGAACAACGGCGACTGCCTCGACTGCGACTACGGCGTGAACGCAGATCGCGTGATGGTCGCCACGAAGCTGTGGGGGCACTTCTTCAGCTTCATGTGGGACTGGGTCGCGACGGGCCCGACCACGCAGATCATCGGGCCGAACCAGGGCCAGGGCGTGTTCTACAACGCCGACACCCTCGACGACGTATCGCAGTGGATCCTCGCCATGGGCAAGATGGACAAGCCCGAGGAGCTGAAGGAGAAGCTCGACAAGGGCAAGGTGGTGGTGAACTACGGCGGCTACTTCGTCTATCGCCAGCAGGATTGGTCGCAGACGACCAACAACGTGAACACCGCCGGCACCACCGACAACACGAAGTATACCAACCCGGCCGACTACACGAACAACACCTACATGACCCTGCAGCAAGGGCTTTCACCGCGTCGCGCGAAGGCGTTCACGGGTGACATCTGGCTGCGGGTCGACTGGAAGAAGCTGCACCTCGAGATGGAAGGCGCCATCAACGCCGGCACCATCGGCAATCTTCAGGACGTTTACCCGAGCGTCACGGGCTCGACTCTGCTGCTCTCCGGTGGCTTCGCGTTCAAGGGCCATTACAAGCTGCTCCGCGACGCGCTCAAGATCTTCCTCGAGGTGGGATTCGCCTCGGGTGACTCGAACGAAGATGCCAATGCCCAGCTCAACTTTCGCTTCGCGAACCCGGTGCCACGCAACAACCGCATCGGTCGTTTCGCGTTCGACCCGGACTACCACGTCGATTTGATCCTGTTCCGCCGCATCCTCGGCACCGTGAACAACGCGGCGTACTACAAAGCCGGCGTCTCGTACGACATCCTCGACCGCTTCACCGCGCGCGCCGACGTGATGTACGCGATGGCCGCCAACCCCATCGCTTACCCGGGCAACTCCTATCACCTCGGCGTCGAGATCGACGCCTCGCTCATGTACAAGAACGAGGAAGAGGGCTTCTACGCCGGCGTCGCGTACGGCGTGTTGTTCCCGTTCGCCGGCTTGTCGCTGCCGGCCTCCATCTACGGCATGGGCAACGCGCACGACGCCGAGACCGCGCAGACCTTCCAGGGCCGCGTCGCCGTGAAGTTCTAGATAGAGACTCGAGCGTTGGGACAATATGGGACGAGTCGTGACAAGGTGGGACGAGGATTCGACCCAAGACGTTATACTCTCAGGTGTTTCAGCCAGATAAAAGCCAGAACATCCGGGCACGCAGGTTGCTCTATCGGTTCGTCACAGGAGACGAACCATGCCGAGACTCGCGATGTTGCCAACACTCTTCCGGGAAGTTTTTCTTCAGGCAGTTCCGCCGCGGGAGCCGGAACCGGACTTGATCATGGAAGATGCAGCGCAAACGGCTGCCTATGCCCACGCCGGTCGTATTGATGGCACGATGGCAGCCGCCTACGTATTTCAGACGGCTCACGCAACCGGCGCGATAGCGGGTTCCCGTCGTGTGCTCGATCTCGGCTGCGGCCCCGGCACCCAGCTCGCGCAAATCGCCGAGCTGAACCCCGACACCCAGTTTCTCGGCGTCGACTTGTCGAAGTCGATGCTCGAGCTTGCACAACGGCACGTCGAAGCCAAAGGCATCGCAAACGTTCGCTTCGAGCAAGGCGACATGACCAACCTCGAGATGATTCCATCTGGAAGCATCGATGCCGTCGTCAGCTTCCTCGCGCTGCATCACCTCCCCGATGTGAGCTCGCTCAACAAATGCTTCCGCGAGATCCGGCGCGTGCTTCGTGCGGGGGGAGCCTTGTACGTCGTTGACTTCTGTCGATTGAAGTCACGACGATCGATGGCCTTCTTCGCCAACATGAATGCAGGCGCGCAGCCCGAGCTCTTCACCACCGACTACCACAATTCGCTGCGAGCAGCGTTCACCCGCGAGGAGCTATCACTGCTCGTCGATGACCAGCTATCGGCTGACGCGCGGGTCTATACGACGTCGATGATCTCGCTTCTGTCTGTGATCAAAACTCCGTACAAGCAGCTCACGAGCGAAACGCGCGAGCGCTTGCGGCAGCTGCGAGGGTCTCTCCCGCCGCGCCACAGAAAGGACCTCGAAGAAATGCGACTGTTCTTCCGAATGGGCGGGCTACGCGAAGACCCGTTCGATTCGTAGCCGCGCCGGCCTCACCGATCGCGCCATCTCGTATTGGTCAGGCCGTAGTGTTCGATCCACCGGTACACTTGCTTACGAGAACGACCTACGGCCTCGGCAACCGCGGTGATCACCCCGTCGTGCTCCGACAGCAGTTGCGCCAAGGCTTCGCGGGACGGCGTGGCCGTGCGCCGGCCGGTCGGCGTCTCATTCTCGACGAGCATTCTCGGAGCGTCGGGGGCACGCTGGGGGCCTGCTAGCCGATCGTCCAACATCCCGAGCTCGATGCGGGGTGCCAACGTGCTCGTGTGCTCCACGCCCACACGAATTCGCAAATCGAATGCGACCTTCGCCAACTCGCGGACGTTGAAGGTCCAGCGATGTAGCACCAGCGCCTCGGCGAGCGCGCACGAAAGCGAGAGCGCTGGCTCACCCAAGGCAGCGACAAAAAGTGGTAACACATCTTCGCGACGCTCGCGCAGCGGTGGTACTTCGATGCTTATTCCATTGAGACGCGCGAACAAATCTCCGCGAAATTTGCGATGTTCGATGGCCTCATGAATCGCAACATTGGTAGCTGCGATGACGCGCACGTCGACTCGCAAACGTTCGTTGGATCCGACCGGGGTGACCGTTCGATCCTCGAGCACGCTCAAAAGCTTCGACTGGACCGCGAGAGGCAACTCGGTGACCTCATCGAGAAAGAGCGTTCCATTGTGGGCCGCACGAAACAGACCTTCTTGTCCACGCTGCGCACCGGTGAAAGCCCCCGCTACATGGCCGAATAGCTGACTTTCGGCAAGTGACTCTGGAATTGCAGCGCACTTGACGGACACAAAACGGCCCGCGCGCAAGCTCCGGTCATGAATCACTTGAGCGGAGAGCGTTTTACCCACGCCGCTTTCGCCCAGTAGAAAAATCGACGCCGGCGTGGGCGCAGCAAGGGCGATCCGGTGGCGCAATAAGCGCATCGCGGGCGCCCTGCCCAAGAGCGCCGGAATCTCCACATCGCGCTCCTTCGGTACCTGGTCGCGGAACAAGAGCAAGCATTCACCGACGCGAATGAGGTCGCCATCACGGAGGATCGCGCGCCCGACGCGCGCAGCATTGACAAATGTGCCGTTGCGGCTACCGCCGTCGGTAACGGTGATTTCCTTTCCGCGGCGTTCCAGGTGCGCATGCGCGCGAGACAAGGACGCGTCGGCCTTGAGAGAAAACAACTCGGCGAGGGGCGTCGATCGACCGAGCACCACAGGGGTTGCGTCGATGGTGACAGCCGGAGAAAGCAGGATCCCTTGCGCTCCCGCGAAAATCACCCTCACTGTCCAAGCGGACGAGGTCGGGGACGCCTGGTCCGCTTGAGAGGGTTTGGTTTCTTCTAGTAGTCCGTTTCGGAAATAGCGCTCACAAAGTTGACCATCGTTCACTGCTCCTGTACCAGGGTTATCAAGCGCTTGGCTAGCTCGACGGTATTCGTGTGTCCGGAGCGAGCTTTGAGGGCGACAGTACTTATGCTCGACACTTGCGAGATGGACTACTAGAGGCGCTCGCCGCTTCGCTGTACTGTCGGCGGCATGCGACTTCGCGCCGCTCTCTTCCTTGCCCCCCTCCTTCCCGTCATGACGCTGCTCCCCGACGCTGCCCTCGCGGCACCTGCCGCCGAGGGGGAGCTGGGGGTTGCCTCTCGCCTGTACGGCGAGGTCGCGAAGACGAGCGGCAACCTCTTCTTCTCACCCACGAGCATTCGCCTGTGCCTCGGGCTCGCATACGCGGGCGCGAAGGGTGACACCGCCAAGCAGATGCGCACCACGATGGGCTATGCGGAGGGTCCGGCCGAGCACGCCGCGGTCGCTGCGCAGCTCGCACGCTGGGACAAGCTCGCGAGCCCCGAGCTGCCGCAGGGCCACGCTGATCCTTCCATGCAGCAATACTGGGAAGAGGAGCTCGCGCGTCGCACCACGAAGCTGCACATCACGAATCGCTTGTGGACGCAAGAAGGTCATCCCTTCCGCGCGGACTACCTCAAGCTGGTGAAGCAGACCTATCGCGCCGACGCAGCGACGGTGGACTTCACGAAGAGCGCGGACCCGATTCGCCTCGAGATCAATCGCTGGGTCAACGACAAGACCGAGAAGAAGATTTCGCAGCTCATCCCTCCCGGCATGATCACCGCGGACACGCGCTCCGTGCTGGTGAACGCGATCTACTTCAAGGCGAGCTGGGAGAACGCGTTCCAGCCGCACAACACGAAGCCCGAGCCGTTTTTCGTGGCCGCCGACCGCAAGGTGTCCGCGCCACTCATGCACACGAATGAGCACTTCTCGAACGCCACCGTGGAAGGCGCGCAGCTGCTCGAGCTGCCCTACGGCGACGGCAAGCTGTCGATGGTCGTGGTGTTGCCGATGGCCAAGGATGGCCTTGCTGCCGTCGAGAAGAAGGTGGCGGGGGGCGCGCTCGCCGGATGGATCAAGGCTCTGAACGGCGGCCAGGCCGACGTGACGCTCCCCAAGTTCAAGATCACCGGCAAGTTCAGCCTCGGTGACACGCTGAAGAAGATGGGCATGCCGCTCGCGTTCACGTTCCCGGGCGCGGACTTCTCCGGTGTGGACGATACGAAGACGCTCTATCTCTCGCAGGTGATCCACGAAGCGCTGGTGACCGTGGACGAGAAAGGCACCGAGGCCGCGGCAGCGACGGCAGCCGGGATGCGCGCCGGCGGCATGCCGCAGAAGCCGATGGTGTTCCGCGCCGACCATCCGTTCCTGTTCCTCATCCGCGACATGGAGACCGGCGCCGTGTTGTTCATGGGCCGCGTGGTCGTTCCCACGCTCGCGCCGGGCAAAGACTAGCCGCTGAGCGCCGCGTACCAGGCGAGCGCGAGCAACACGGCGTTGCCGAGCACCATCGGCAGCGGCGCGAGCAGCAGATCGCGCGCCTTCCACATCTCGATGGTGTTCATCGTGATCACCACCGCGGTCTGAAACAGCGCGCACCATGGGGCGTACAGGCCCGAGAACATCCACACCGCAACGCCGATCTCGCCGACCCCGATGCAGCGCGTGAGCACGGGCGCAACGCGCGCACCGAGGATGCGCGCCACGATCTGCTCGTGGCGCGGCACCAGGCGCAGGAGCTTGAAGCCGAGCCCGAACGAAAACCACACGAGGCTCACGAAGACGCGCGCCAGCGACGGGAGCGAAAGATGCAGCGGCGTCATCGGCCGATCATTCGCGCCAGCGCCACGGCATAGAACGCGGTGTAGCCAGCGAACGTGAGCCACGCGGCCAGGCGCATGGGCGTGCGCAGGGATGAGCCAGGCAGCAGCACAGGGTCGAACAAGAACGGTTGGGCGAGGAAGCGCAGCCCCCAGAACATCACGATCACGCCGAGGAGCGAGCGCGTGAGCCCGCTCGGTGTGGTGAGCAGATCGGGCCGCAAAACCTGAAGCGCGCCGAACCCCACGAGCACAAAGGCGATGAAGAAGGTGTGCGCGAAGAAAACGCGCGCGGTGAGCGGCGACACCTTCTTCATCTCGTCGGTCCAGCCGAACGCGCGCCAGATGAACGAGTGGGCGAGCCCGAGGACGATCTGGGTCGCGCCGACGAGTTGCCACAGTCTCACGCGCGCTTCTCCAAGGCGAGCGCCATGACCCACGGGGTCACGCGCTGCTCGACCGCGACGGCGAGGCCGGCATGTCGTGCGAGCCGCATCCACTCGGCGCGCGGCGCGAAATGCAAGAACCCGGGACCGAAAGCAGCGAAGTTCGCGAGGTCGCGCACGTGCTCGACGAGCAACAAGCGTCCGCCGGGCCGCAACACGCGCGCGAGCTCCACGAAGAACGTGTCCCGATTGGCCGCGCGATGGACCTCGTGCGCGCTAAAGACCACGGCGACCACATCACAGCTGCCACTCGCGAGCGGTAGCGAGGTGGCCTTGATAGCGGTAGCGCGGTGGACGCGCGTGGTGGTGGCGCGCGCTCGCTGGACCGACGGCGCGCGGACCACGTCGCCATCGTAGAGATCGAGGCGAGCGATGCACTTTCCCGGCATCACCGCGTCGAGCGCGACCTCCGCGTCGAGGCCGGCATCGATGGCCACCCACGCGGCGACGTTGGCTGGCAAGAGTCCGCGAACCCATTCTCCAGCGACGAGCGGCGAGCGATCGTACACGTAGTGCGAGACCGCGAGCGAGCACACGGACCATGCGATCGCCGTCGCTGCGCCGACGGCGAGAAGCCCGCTGAGCGCGCCGAGCCGCGGTGCGACCGCGAGGACGAGGACCGCAGCGAGCCAGGTGCCCACGTAAACAGGCCAGTTGTAGAGAAAGATTCGCCTAGCACCGTTCACGCCGGATCCTCGAGCACGCCGGCCTTCCACGAGTACGGGATGTCTTCGACGTAGAACGCGTTGGCGAGCCGCGCGCCGGCGAGCTCGGGACGCGCGAGGAACGTCGACCGCTGCGACAGGATGGTGACGGGCCGCGGTGACCACGCCTTGCGCAAGCCGCGCACGCTCAGGATCTTTCCCGTCGGCGCGTCGACGTCGAAGGTGTACGGCAAGGGACCCGCGTAGCGTCTGGCGTCGTCCCAGGTGGCGAACGGCGATCCGACGGGAAGAGCGCTCGCTTCACGGAGGTCCGCTTCCACGTGGAGGTCGGCTTCGTGCTCGTGGCTGCGCACGTCGATGGTGAGGCGATCGGCATCGCGCGGCGCGTCGACCTCGGCGAAGCGGTAGCCGTAGTGCGTGAACATGTTGCCGAGGCGAACCATGGCGCGTCGATCGGTGTCGCTGCGCAAGATGCGCAGGCCGCGAAGCGTTTGCTTGCCGGGCCGCTCGAAGCGGACGAACACCCGATAGCCACTCAAGAAGAAGTCGCGCCCGAACAGCTTGGGCAGGCCCTTCGGACGCAGGCCTTCGGTCTGCACGAGCGCGATGGCGAGGAGCCCGAACTGACCATACGTATCGAGGGTGAGTCCTGCGGGTACGAGTGGCCGCAAGGCCTCCGCAGGCAGCGCGTAGGCCAACACGAGGGACCAGCGGAAGTGCGCCTCGACGGGAAACGGGTGACGCTTCAGCGAAGCGAACATGGCTCAGGGCGCGCTGCGCATGTGGACTTCGCGTTGCGGTATCGGGATGTGAATACCTGCCGCGCGAAACGCAGCGTCGATAGCGAAGCGCAAGCGAGAAGCGACGCGACGATCCTCGGGTGGATTGTCGATCCACGCGAGGATCGTGAACACGAGGCTCGACTCGCCAAAGTCTTCGAGGCGCACCTCGGGCACGGGATCGTCGAGCACGCTGTCCTCGGCCTTGGCGACGGCCATCAGCACTTCGGCGACCTTCTGCGTATCGGTGCCGTAGGCGACGCCGACCCGCACGAGGATGCGCAGGTTGCGGGTGGGCACGGAGTGGTTCACCACCTGCGCGGTCACGAGCTCCGAGTTGGGCACGATGATGGTGACCTCGTCGCGGGTGACCACGCGCGTCGCGCGCATGCCGATGTCGACGACGGTGCCGGTGGCGTTGCCGAGCTGCACGAAGTCGCCACGGCTGACTGGACGCTCGAGGAGGAGGATCACGCCGGAGATGAAGTTCTGCGCGATGTTCTGCAGACCGAAGCCGATGCCGACCAGCACGACGGTCGACGCCGCGAGCAGCGCGTCGAGGCGGATCCCGATCGACGTGAACGCGACGAGGACCCCGATGAGCGTGGCGGCGTACTGCACCATCTTGGCGATCGCGAAGCGTGAGCCTTCGGGAACGTCGCGCCGGGCGAGCAGGAGGTTGAGCCGCGACGCGCTGAAGGCGCCGATGAAGCGCGCAGCGATCAGCACCACGAAGGCCATGCACAACGCCGCGACCGTGACCGGTCCCGCGGACAGCTTGATGAGCGGGTACGAGAAGAAACCTTGGATGCGGCTGCTCAGCTCCATGCACGCACGGTATCAGGTCGCGTGGCTTCAGACGGCGCCGTGACGATGCACCTGTAGAACGCCTTCTTCGGCGGGGACCCCGAGACGAATCGGAAAGCCGTAGTGGCCGGTGCCGCGATGCACGTACATGCGATTGGTGCCGCGCGCCCAGAAGCCGTGGTCGGGGGTGCGAAACATCCGCAGGAACGTCCACTGCAGGCCGAGACTGACGAGCCCGACCTGGCCTCCGTGCGTATGACCGGAGAGCACGAGGTCGCCGGCCCCGTCGGGGAGGTGACGAAAGGCAGCCGGATCGTGCAACAACACCACGCGCAAGGCGTCGGGCTTGCGTGGTTGTTTCGCGTGGAGACCTGCGAGGTGGGCCGCGCGATCGCGCCACACGAAGTCGCTGCCGACGATCTGGACGGGACCGGCCTCCGTCTCCACGTCGATCGCATCGTCGACCAGCAGCGTGATGCCGTTCTCCTTCATGGCGCGCGCGACCACCTCGGGCGCTTCGTGATCGTGGTTGCCGTAACAGGCGAACACGCGCCCAGGAAGTGCGGCGAAGGGGGCCATCGCGTCGCGCAGGAGGTCGGGGTCGCTGTGCGACTCCATGGTGAGAAAGTCGCCGGTGAGGAGGATCAGGTCGGGCTGCGTTGCGACGGCGCGTGACGCGATGGCGTGCAGGCGTGCGACGCTCATGAAAGGCCCGAGGTGGGGATCGGTGATCTGCACGATGCGCAGGGGGCGCTGCTGCCGATGTTCGCCGTGCGGATGCGGCGCGAGCACCTCGGTGCGTGGCCCCGTCGGTCCAGCGACGACGAGGTCCACTTCCTCGCGGCGAGTGGTGAACGACTGCGCGATGCCGATGACACCGAGCACGTACGGCAGCCAAGGTGCCCACGGATGAAAGCCGAAGGCCACGGCGACGCCCCACGGCAACGCGAGCAAGGTGCCGGCGGTCATGATCGACGACGGCCAGGTGATGAGCAGGCGATACGGGAGTGACCGCATGCGTGGCCGCGCGAGCATGGCGTAGTTGACGTAGACGGTGACGTGGAAGGCGGCGAAGACCCACTGCAGGGGCGCGTAGGCCGGGACCATCGAGAGTGCGAGGAGGCCGTACACCCCGACGAGGATGCCGACGAACATGGCGAACTGGCGGCCGCGCATCGCGAGCGCGCAGCCGACCACGAGGAGCCAACCGCCGAGGGTGAGCGTCGAGAACCAAGCCATGGCGAAGGATCCTAGCCGCAATCGCGGCTCGACGGCGCGGGTGGAGAGGGAAAGCGTCCGTTTCCCACGGTCCCTCAGTCGCCCGTGACGCATGGTGGTGGCTCGCGTTCGCGGAGCGATTGTCGACGGCTGTGCTTGACGCGTCCGCCTGCGCGAGCCAGTGTGTGTTCTTTCTGGGGGCGAAACGGTTTCGACGGGGGTGAACTAGTAAGAAGGTCGCGTGCCGAGGTTTCGAGCTACCTCGTAAATCCAACTCGAACGTAGAAACGCGAACGACAACGCGTACGCTCTCGCCGCCTAAACAGCGGTCCTGAGAGCCGCCCTTTCGGATGCGCCTGCGATCCGGAGTCAGGGCGCCAATTAGTGGGCTAGCGGCCGTCGAGAGCTGATCGCGACGGAGGCGAAAACACAGGATCGGATAGCAACCCGCAGGGCCTGCCGATGGGCACAGCGGGAAGCGAAATTAAATCCGTCGGATACGCACGTAGGGGCCGCTCACTAGCACTTTCGGACGCGGGTTCGACTCCCGCCGCCTCCACCCTGTTTTCTATTGCAGTTTCAAATGCTTCTCATCGCCGTCCCGTTGTGATGCAACGGGGATGCAACGGCGCCCATCGTGACGATCGAGAAGCCCCACCGCGTCCCTTCGAACATCCGGGCTGAGGTGGGAGTACCGCATCGTCATTTCCATCGTCGAGTGTCCCAGCAGCTCGTGCACGGCCTTGAGCGGCGCGCCGCGCATGACGAGGTGGCTTGCGAACGTGTGCCGAAGCACGTGCCACCCAATCCTGCGCAACCCGGCCCGCTTGCAGGCCCTCCATAGCGGCCACTTGCAGCCCTCGGACCTGAGCATCCGACCGTCGTCCGCACAAAACACGAGCGGACCGCGAAGGTGCCGATGCGCCTTGAGCACCGCGCGCGCTTCATCAGAAAGCGGGATCTCGCGAGCGCGCCCATTCTTCGGCGTCCCGACAATCCCTTTTGCGACCGCCTGCCGGACCACGAGCCGTCCTGCGCGAAGATCGACGTCCTCCCAACGGAGCCCGAGGAGCTCGCCCTGCCGCAATCCCGTCTTCGCGGCCGTGGTGATCATGGCGACCCACCCTTCGTCCGCTGCGTCGAGCAATCGTTCCGCTTCCTCGAATGAGAGGAAGTCGAACTTTTGCGCGGGCACGCATAGCCACCTGATGGGCGGCGCGTGCGCGAGATCGCCCCACTCGACGGCGACCATCAACAGCCGTCTCAAGCACGTGAGCTGGTTGTTGACCGTCTTCGGATCGAGCGGGTGTTCGGCGTCGTTGAGCTTTCGAGCTTTGTACTCTTCGATCTCGCGGACGCCGACCTGGTCGAGCTTCAAGTGACCGAACGCCGGAACGAGGTGATGCTTGAGCATCGACTTCTTCGAGCCCACCTCGCTTGGCTTGTTGTTGGTCGCTGCATAGACCTCGACGAAGCGTTTCTCGAATTCATCGAACCTCGGCACCTCCTTGTGGACGGGGACGATTTTTGGATTGAGCACGCGGTCGATATGCGCCCGCTCCGCCTGCTCGGCGGCCTCCTTGGTGTTGCGAGAAGGTGTGCCCGTGATGTGCATCCGTGAACCGTCCGGCATCTTGACTCTGCGACGATAAAACCACTTGCCTCGTACGTTGCGCCTCACCGACATGAATGACTCCTTGCCGGCGCCGCGCTGCCTTGCGACTCGAGAGAATTTATCACGGCAATGGAGACCTTGATGAGTCGCCCCAGCCGCACGACGGCGAGCTCTCCGCGCTCGATCATGCCGCGTAGGGTCTTCACATCCACGCCCCAGCGCCGCGCGAGATCCCGCAGCGAGAGCAACGTCGGCCGGATGTCAGCGGTCGGTCCTTCACCCCTCATTGGTGCTCGCCTCGCTCTGCATGAGCTTGTAGAGCGCCCGCAGGTCGTTCCTCCAGCGCTCGACCCGCTCAGGTTGCTCTAGCCCGAGTCTTACGAAGGCGGCTGCACTGTGTTTGAGCAGATCGCTCGTGGACTTGAGCAGCTCGAGAGCAGCGGGACGAACGTCGTCTCCGATCGGCGGCGCGTCGGCGCGTTCGAGGTCGTACCGGCGGTCGTCAAGAAGGCTCGCGACCAGCCACTGCGTCGCAGCCGGACCGGCGATCACAACCTTCCACCTGCAGGTGAGGACGTCCCGCGCGAGCTTGGCAACGCTGTCGCGGCGCGCTTGCGACCGGACGACGTACACGACCCATGGTTCCCTGCGGTCGTCGAAGACGCTCCCGTACACGCGACGCACGAACTTGTCGTAGCTCTCGAGGTTCTCCTTGATGCGTGAGAGGCCCTTGTTCGATCGGTCGAGCTCGACGAAGAGCCGCACCGGCTTGGTCGCAGAGGTGATCGTCGCGTCGGGCACGAGCCGATAGTCCTCGCCGAGATCCCGGAACCGGAGCACTACGGTGCCATCCGGGTGCCACGCGAGCTGTCTCGCCCGGTCGCGGATCGAAGCGATCCACAGCTGCACCGCCTGCCAGCTCGGCGCCTCGGTCCGTTCGGCCGGGTCCCCTCCGACGAGGTCGAGGTACTGTCGTGTGATCGCTTCGCGGTGCTCGATGTCGACAAGCGACTGGTGTGCGAGCCGCTCGTCGAAGCCCTCCACGATCGACTCGTTCGGAAACTCATCGAGCACGGCGCCCACGCCGCGCGCGGTCAGGCGCCAAGCGAAGTAAGCGAGCTGCGGCGAGATACCCCTGATGTGGCGCTTCACCAGATCGAGATCCGCCAGCTTCTTCAGCCGCCGATGCCCCGCAGACTCCGACTGCGATCACGTTGAGGACCAACGTCGGCCACCAAGGTTGTTGTCGAAGTCGTCGAGCGCGGGCCGATGACCTCTGCAACAACTTCACCGACGACCCCGCCAACAATCTCGTGCCTCATGCAACTGCCTCGGCGAGGGCCACGAGCCGGTATCCGAACCCCTTCAGGGCGTCCTCGAGCTCGCCACGAACCCGCGTCGGGTCGCTCTTCCACGCGCGCTCGAGCGCAGAGACCGCGCTCCCACGGCGCGTCGTTGCTGGGCCGTTCTCCGGCGCTCCGCTCTTGGACTCGACCTCCCGTTTGCGGATGCGGATGATGTCGACAGGGCTGAGCGGTGTCTCGAGGTAGCGCTGCGCCAGCTTGCGAGCGCGGGCCTCATTCGTGGCCTTCTCGTAGCGGATCATCTCGGCCGCCACGCGCACCGGAACGTCGTTAGCGTTGAAGAACTCGAGCAAGAACTCCGACCCGCCGAACAAGCACAGGTACGTCTTCACGCGATCGATCGAGAGCCCGGTACGCTCCGCCACCTGCTCACCGGTGAGCCCGCCCGCGATCTTGAGCTCGCGCAGCCGACGCGCGACATGGATGGCGCGGTGCGCCTGCCGCTGCTCGTTGAGCACGACGCCGGCCACGAGCGTATCGCCCACGTTGGCGCTCGCCGGCCAGATCTCGCACGCCACCTCGGTCAACCCGACCTGCTTGCACGCCCGCCAGCGGCGTTCGTCATCGATGATCTGAAACCGCTCGCCCTGAGCTTGCACGTGGATCGGTGACAGCAGCCCGAGAACGCGGATCGAATCGACGAGCGCGCAGAATTCTTCGCCCTCCTCGTCTATCGTCCGGTTCCCCTCGTCAGGGCAGATGCTGTCGATCGGCACGGCTCTCGACTCGCGCGCCGCCGGCGTTGAACAAGCTGTTGCACCGATAGCGCTGTGCTGTCCGTTTCTGTTCGAGGTGCTCTTCTGGTCTTTGTTCGTGGTCATCGTCTGATCTCCTCGGATTGTCTTGCTCCCGCACAAGAAGAAATCTAACGATTTGCTATATCAGTCAACTCTAAACTACATACTTATCGTCTCCTAACCATCGTTTCGACAGTGCTTCTGTGATATTTAACGGTCATGCCTCCGAAGAACGAAGCACGCGGTCGCCCAGCCCGAAAGCGGGCCGCGATCCGAACACGCCGCCCGTCTGGCGGCCCCGTGCGCACGATCGCCGTCCGCTTTCCGATCGCCTACCTCCAGATCATAGAGATAGAGGGCGGCCGGATCGCTGTGAGCCGCGGCCAGTTCCTCACGATGCTCGTGAAGCGCAAGGAGGGAGCGCTCCTTCTCGAGCGACCGCCAGCCGCGCCAACGTACACGGTCACCGAGAAGGAGCTGGCGAAGACTCAGCTGTACATGTGGCAGGTGGCTCCGGAGGTCCGCGACCGGATCGATGCCGAACGGCTACGCATGGGCAACATCGCCGTCGCTGCCTACCTGACGCATCTCGTCAACGATTGGCTCGGCCATCCCATGGGGCTCAGGCTTCGGACCGACGGTGGAAGGACCGGCTGACGCGATCGCGCTTCATACACATTTACCAAATAAACCAGGTGTTCTAAGCTCGCCTGCTCCGTAAACCAGGACTAAGCAGCGAGCGCATGGCGACGAAGCGAAGACTCCTCGAGGAACTGAACCGCAACGAGCTGCTCGCGCTCGTGGACCTGGCCGGCGTCGAGGTGAAAAACCGCCGCGTGAGCGACCAGCTAGTGGACGCGCTCGTGAACTCGCGGAAACTGAACCTCCAGTCCGCCATCGGCGACTACTCGCGGGAGCGTCTAAAGGCGTTGTGCCAAGCGCTTGGTCTCGACGAGAAGGGGAAGTTGAAGTCCGCACTCGTCGCGCGGTTGGTCGGGACGCAGGAGCGTGGCGCGGGTGTCTATGCAGTTGCGCCTGCCACTGCTGCCCCGCTGGTGGCGCGCGACCGCGGAGCGGCCTACGAGCCGCTCCTTCCCAGCGAGGGACTCCCGGGCGTGAGGCTGAGGAAGACCAAGGAGCCGGCGAAGCCACGTCGCCGTACGGGGGGTATCGAGTCGGACGCGGTCGTCTCCGGATCGCTGAAGGCGGCGCTGCGGCAATTCGCGCTCGGAGCCGCCGGCGGCTATCGCGGACGAGAAGCACCCCTCAGCTTCACCAACCATCTCCTCGAGTGCTTCGGCTGGAAGGACGGGCGGCCTGACGGTGCGGAGATTCCGCGTTCATTCGCCATCGCTGAAGGCGGCCAGCGCGTCGAACGGCAGGTCGCGCTCTGGTGGCCCGAGCGACGCGTGATGATGGAGGTCGCGCCGCACGACGCTGTTCTCGACTTCGCTTGGAAGGAACTTGTGCGTGTCTGCCTCCAGCTCGAGCCGTCGCCGCAGTACGTCGTCCTCACAAACCAGCGAGACCTCCAGCTCTACGATCTGGCGCGCGATCGGGAGGCGCCACGCCTCTCCATCCCCATCGACGATCTGCCGAAGTACAGCGAGGCTTTCCCCTTCTTCACGACTCACTGGATCCCCGGCACGACGCCGCGCATCGTGAACGTGGAGAAGGTCTCCGCCGAGGTCGCCGACCTCGTCGCCAAGCTCTACCGCAGCGTGCGCGGCCAGCACCCGAAGCGCGAGCGCGATGTCATCCGCTTCACGCTCCAGTGCATCACCGCGATGTTCGCCGAGGACATCGGCCTTTTGCCCAAGAGCTACTTCACGTCGCTGCTATACGACGGCGCCCGGCACGGCGACGTCGAGCGGCGGCTGCATGAGCTGTTCGTCCAGATGAACACGCGTGACCTGCCGGCGCCGCGCGTGGTGCCGTACTTCAACGGGGGCCTCTTCACCGATGCGGTCACCCTGCTACTCGGCAGCGAGCAGCTCATCGCGATGACCAAGGCCGCCGAGGCCGACTGGACGTACGTCGACCCGCACATCTTCGGCAGCGTGTTCCAGGGCGTCATGAACGACGCCGAGCGACACGCTAGCGGCGCGCACTACACCGCGCACGACGACATCATGCGCGTGGTCGGGCCGACCATCGTCGAGCCCTGGCGCCGGCGCATCCAGGCAGCGACATCGCTGAAGGAGCTGAGTGACCTCCGCGCAGAGCTGTTCCGATACCGTGTGCTCGATCCCGCGTGCGGTAGCGGGAACTTCCTCTACGTCTCATTCCGAGAGATGTACAGGCTCGACACGGAGCTGCTCTCCCGGATGCGTGAGTTCCCGTCGACGCAAGGCAAGCTGTCCTGGGGCGGCGGCATCCAGCCGAGCAACTTCTTCGGCATCGACATCAATCCCTTCGCTGTCGAACTGGCGAAGGTCACGCTCAACATCGCGAAGAAGATCGCCTTCGAGGAGCGCAAGGCGCAGGCGTTTGCAATCTCCGGGCAAGTCGAGATGGACGTCGACCCGTCGCTGCCTCTCGACAACCTCGACGAGAACATCGTGTGCGCAGACGCGCTTTTCACCGAGTGGCCGCACGCTGATGCGATCGTGGGCAATCCGCCGTTTCTGGGGGGAAACAAGATCCGACGAGAGCTCGGCGCGGACTACGTGCGCAGGTTGGATGCTCGTTTTCGCGATGCGCCCGGTCCGGCAGACCTGTGCGCGTACTGGTTTCGTCATTCCCATGACCGCCTTGCGCTCGGTGGCCGCGCAGGGCTAGTGGGAACGAGCGGAATTCGCGTCGGGAAGCCGCGAGAAGCCTCGCTCGATTACATAGTCGCAAGCGGCGGCACCATAACTAACGCCGTTTCAGCGCGCATTTGGCCCGGGGAGGCGGCCGTGAATGTATCCATGGTGAACTGGGTTCGCGGCGAGTGCGCCGGCCCGTACAAACTTGAGATAGACAACACAACTTTCGAGGTCATGCGAATCCACCCGCACCTTGAACTCCACGCTGATGTGACCAGCACCACCGACCTGGCGGTCAACACCGGAGGCATGAGCGAGGGCGTTGGGTTTCGTCATCCAGCGTTTCGGTGGCCTGGCCCGGCGCCGCTTCGGAACGAGAGCAGCCTTCGTCCTGTAGCAACTGCCGATGACCTGCTACGCGGCCGCATCGACAGTGCGGAGTATTGCGTGTGGCTGGTCGATTCCGACACGGAAGAAGAGGCCCGCACGCTCGGCGGTGCGGTCTTCGACCATCTCAGGCGGCACGTTTATGCGTTCCTGAAAGAGCGCGCGGAGAGCGGAGCCGAGACGAAGCACTACGAGACTTGGCTGCGCAAGTGGTGGAAGCCCCAGCATTTCCCCGAGGCATTTCTCAAAACACTCGCCAGACGAAAGCGCACTGTCGTCTGTCCAAAAATTCAAGCGCGCCCCGTGTTCAGCTTTTTGTCGACGACGTTCATTCCTACAAACACGCTTCAGGTTTTTGCATTCGATGAGGACTACAGCTTCGGCGTTCTCCAATCAGATTTGCATTGGGCATGGACCAAGGCGAAGGGCGGCAAGGTCCGCGCGGATATCCGTTATACGGGCGAAGTCTGGCGAACGTTCGCTTGGCCGCAAGATCCGACCGACGATCTCATCGCGGCCGTCGCTGCTGCCGCGCGCGAGCTGCGGCGCGTGCGCAGAGAACTGATGGAGCAGAACGGCTGGTCGCTGCGAGTGCTCCACCAAGCCGCCGAGGTCGACGGCCCGCACCCGCTCAAGGATGCGCAGGCCGAGCTCGACACCGCCGTACGAGAAGCCTACGGCGTACCGCCCGATCAGGATCCGATCACGTTCCTGTTGGAGCTGAACCAACTCGTCGCCGAAGACGAGGCGCAAGGTCGCAAGGTCCGCGGTCCAGGTTTGCCCGGCCACCTCGATCCTCAAGACTCCCGCTGGATGAGCACCGACTGTATCGAGCCACCGCGGGTGGAGAAATGAGGATCGCGGGTGGCTGACACGATCGCTGATGATCCGAAGCTCGCGCCGCTGTGGGACACGCCGCAAAACGCCGAGCCCGCATCGAAGGTTCTAACGCACAGCTATCGTCCAGCTTCGTGGAAGTGCGTGACAGGCCACTCGTTCGCGCGGTCGCCGCGGGCGATGCAAAAAGATTCGACCTGCCCCGCGTGCAGCAAGGGCGCGAATACACATACAGGCCTCGCGAAGCTTCGTCCCGCGCTCGCATCGCTGTGGGATGCAGACAAGAACGTCGGCCTCACCCTTGCAACCGTCGACGCCAGCCACGCGAGCCCCGCCTGGTGGCAGTGCCCAAACGGTCACAGCTTCCAGCGCCCGCCGGTGCGCATGCTCGCCGACGACTCGTGTCCGACGTGCGCGCTCGCCAATACCTCGCTCTCCGCAATTGCGCCCAACGTCGCGGCGGAGTGGCACGCGAGTAAGAACGCGGTCGCGCCGACGGAGATCGACGCCGACCATGTGATGAACGCATGGTGGGTATGCCCCAACGGTCACGAGTACCAGGCGACAGTGCGCTCTCGCGCGAAGAGCAACCGGCGCTGCCCGACCTGCTACGGCGGCTGGTCGCTCGAGAACATCCGCGCCTTCGTGAAGTCGCTCGTCGGGCACATCCATTCACTCAATCCGAGTGAGCTGTTCGCGCTGGCGATGCAGGCCGGAGTGCTCAAGGACAAGGGCCGAGGCTTCGTCATGGCGCTGAGCAACGGGCGCTTCCCGGTCGAAGAGCTCGAGAAGTTCGCCGACGGCAAACCGTCGGCGGTGGACGCGTTCGCTGCCAACCCGCTCGATCATTTCAAGCTCGAGCTCGTCGACGCGACTCAACGCACAGCGACGCCCACCGTGAGTGATCCCTACGCACTCCCGGCCGCGCCCGCCGGACAGCACGATGATTCCGGCGTCGTCATCGACGTCAGTCGCGAGGTCGACACCACCTCAATCGCTACATCGACGAACGACGGCGATGATCTTCCTCTGATCGAAACGCGTGATGCGCTGGCGGCGCTCGACCAGGTCCTCATCGCGAGCGCGGATGCGGAGACAGTTGCCTTCCTGCTCGACAGCGCGAAGGCGAAGCTCTGGAGCCACGCATACGTCACGCCGCAGGATGCGCGCGCGCAGGCGGCGGCGTTCCAGGGAGACACGTACTCCACCATCGTCCGCGACCGCTTCCTCGCCGAGTTCGATGACGCGGAGGCGCTGACGATCCCGAGCGGTTACGCGTTCCGTCCCTCACCCGATGCGGCGATCGTGGATCCGAACCTCATGCAGCGACGCGTCGCTGTCTGCGTGCGTGAGAAGCGACGCTTCGGCAACTGGTCCGGAATGGGCGCGGGCAAGACGCTGAGCGCCATCCTCGCCACGCGCGTCGTCGGGTCAGGGTTCACGATCATCTGCTGCCCCAACGCCGTCGTGTCGAACTGGAAGACGGAGATCGCGAACGCGTTTCCGAAATGCGAGGTCGAGATCAAGACCTGGGAGCCGCGCTGGCGCGACCCGCTCGAGAGCACGCCTCGTTACCTCGTCCTCAACTACGAGCAGTTCCAGCAACCGGACTCAGAGCAGCGCCTGGTCGAGCTCCTCGAAGGCAACATCATCGACTTCATCGTCATCGACGAGATCCACTACGCGAAGCAACGCGACGCTGGCGCACTGATGAGCAAGCGCAAGCGCCTTGTGCAGGGGCTCGTGCTCGAGGCCGGCAAGAAGAACAGCGACCTTTGCGTGCTCGGCATGTCGGGCACGCCGGTCATCAACACTCTCCAGGAGGGCAAGAGTCTCGTCGAGATGATCACCGGCCACCGGCACGACGACATTGAGGTCGCTGCGACGGTGCAGAACTGCATGCGCCTGTACCAGCGTCTCGTCACGCTCGGTACCCGCTGGCTCCCGAAGTACAAGATGCAGCTCGACGAGCGGAAGCTCGAGATCGACTGCGGCCAAGAGCTGGAGCGAATCCGCGCCGTGGGTCGAGGCACTGTGCTCCAGCTCGAGCAGGTACTGACGGAGCTGCGCCTGCCGGTCATCCTCGAGAACATCGAGCCCGGTGAGAAGGTGCTCATCTACACACACTACGTCGATGGCATCGTCGGCACCTTGCGTGACGCGCTCATCGCGCACGGTCTGCGCGTCGGCATGCTCACCGGCGAGACCGACGACACGCACCTCAAGGAGTTCCACGCGAAAGACGGCAACATCGACGTGCTGATCGCGTCAAGCCGCATCGGTACCGGGGTGAATGGCCTCCAGTACGTGTGCAAGAAGCTCATCATCAACTGCCTGCCCTGGACGAGAGCCGAGTACGACCAGCTCGTCGGTCGTCTATGGCGCCAGGGCAGCCGCTTCGACAAGATCGAAGTCATCATCCCGGTCACGTTCGCGCTGGTGAACGGGCAGCGCTGGTCGTACTGCGAATCGAAGCTTCATCGCCTCGAGTACAAGAAGTCGATCGCCGATGCGGCGGTCGACGGGATCGTCCCTGAAGGTAACCTCCGGACACCCACGCAAGCCCAGCAGGACATCATGGATTGGCTCGGTCGACTCGAGACCGGCAAGATGAACGAGATACGGCGGTCGGTGATCAAGATCCCGCTGTCCCGCGAGCCAGCGGAGGTCGCGCGTCGCCTCGCACGCTATGGCGACTTCTCGAAGATGAACAACCGCTGGTACGCGTCCTCGAGCGACAAGACGCATGAGCGACTCGCGGCGAACCCGGAGGAGTGGGCGCACTACCACACGATGTATCAAGAGCTCCGCAAGGACTGGACGGTCGTTCCGTTCCAGGAGGAGATCCGCTGGCTCTCCGAGCGCGACGGGCTCGTCGTGGGCGACTTCGGCTGCGGCGAAGCGTTGATCGCGGCGGCCGTGACCTCACGGCACACCGTCCACAGCTTCGACCACGTCGCGATCGACCCGCGTGTGATCGCGTGCGACATCGCGCATGTGCCGCTTGAGGACGAGACTCTAGACCTCGCGACATTCTGTCTGTCGCTGATGGGTACGAACTTCACCGATTACATCCGAGAGGCGCACCGCTGCCTGAGGCTCGACGGGATGCTGCACATCTGGGAGCCGGCGAACTACTTCGACGATCTGAAGAAGTTCTGCAGCCAGCTGGCCCGTCTCGGCTTCGACGTGATGGAGCCGAGCATCGAAGGCGCATTCGCGCGCATCTACGCCGTCAAGAATGCGAGGAAGGTCGACAGCAAGCTGGTCCTGCCGTTCCGAGGCGCAGCGTGACCACGGAGGCCTTTCCTCGACGCGGCGTCCGACGGCAATAAGCTGAGCATGGGGGTCCCGGTTCCACCGATGTGGATGGAGATCGCGGTGGCTGCGCCAGATCCGATGACGTGGGTCGCAACGGACTATGTCTGCGGAGAGGTGACACTCGTCTGGCGGACGGGGCCCGTCGATAGGCAGCTCATCTTTGCGGTCGTCGAGCTGCTCCCGCCATCAGCAGAGGCCGACCCCGGTGACCGGCTTTGTCCGGCGCCGTCGACGCGCTTGCCGCGATCAAGCGATGAGCTCCACTGCGGCCGCGCGCACTTGGACCCTGTCGCTGCGACGCAGTGGTATCGATCGTGTTTGACAGGACGGGTCGATCTGCCGGTCCCGCTCCAAACTCCGTCGAGTGTTCTGTCTCTCGCGACTGGCACGCTCGCCGACGAGCCGGCTTGGCCAGTTCTGCCTCTCGAGCGTAAAGCATTCTGGGAACACAGTGCGCTGTGGGGTGATCGGCCCGGCGAAGTGCGGCGGCACCAGCTCGTTCAACTTGCACCTGAGCAAGTCATCGATGGCTGGGCGCCAGAGGACATCGAAGCAGCACGAGCATGGCTGTCGAAGTGGATGCCGATCGACGTGTTGTCGGAGCCCGTGCTCCACGGTTCGGCGCACCTGATCCTGCCGAATCCAATTTTCACGGGCGTGTTTGAACGCCTCGGTAAGGAGGCCGACGAACAGATCTTTTTCGAGGTCGTTCCGCACGCGGGGCGGTCCGTGGTGGGGCTCGAGGTTTGCGTGAAGGAATCCCGCCTCAGCGGGCCTGCCCTGCTCACCCACTTCACGCTCCAGGAGGAACGTGTTCGCTTGACGTTGCCCCATCGACCGCACGAGATCGCCTTCACGATCTCGTGTCCCGAGCGGGGGCTGCTTTACGAGTCGCCGACGGCGGGTTTCATGGCCCAGATCTTCGTTTCTGGATTTCTAGCCGGTCGTGAACGCAAGATCACCGTGCCTGGAAAGCGAACGCGGGCCGAGGAGACCTTTCGAGTCCCTGTCCATGAACATGAGATTCCGATCCGAGTTGGCGATCCACTCGATGCCGCGGTCGCGAAGGTGTCGATCCACTACGCCGAGAACGACGCTCGAAGGGAAGCGCGTCGGTTCGAGCAGCACTGGTTCGACGGCGACCGCGAGAAAGCCACGGAGCTGATCCGCAAGCTCCTCGGGCAGGCGCGGGATTCCGTCCTCATGGTTGACCCGTACTTCGGAGCGATCGAGCTCTTCCGCTTTGCAGCGGCGGTTTCACGCGCTGGTTTGAAGGTCAGGATCCTGACGGCCGAGGACTTTCTACGAAGCCCACGTCCGCCGCGAGATGCGAGCGGTGCAAGCTGTGGGGTATGCCACCGACCCCTTCTGACCTCCACGCCCACCCACACCAAGGGCGATCTTCTTGCGAAGCAGTTGGCCAATCTCCTTGCACAGGACTCAACGCTGTCGATCGAGGTCCGCGGTGCACTCGGCGATCCCGCGCCGATCCACGATCGCTTTTTGTGCATCGACTCCACCGTTCGGGCGCTGGGGTCGTCGCTGAACGAATTTGGCAGCCGCGGCACCTTGATGCTCAAGGTGCCCGCGCCCGATGAAGTGCGTCCTCATCTGGAGACCGCATGGGAAGCAGCAGAACCCCTCGACGAGTTCATCAAGCGCCGCGCGGGTAAGTAGCGGGAGCTCGGGATGATCGACAAGCGCTTGCATCAGCAGTGGGAGATCGACGCACGCGAGAAGGCCGAGGCTGCGCTCGCGGACCACTCGAGCCTCCCCGCGCTCGAGGAATGGATTGCGAAGTGGTGGCCCCGTTGGGAGGGGGCATGTCCCAAGAG
This sequence comes from Myxococcales bacterium, assembly GCA_043741435.1. Taxonomy (GTDB): domain Bacteria; phylum Myxococcota_A; class Polyangia; order Palsa-1104; family Palsa-1104; genus JBDTCO01. The sequence goes on along the minus strand of JAYUBF010000237.1, from coordinate 2,964 downwards.
CTATGAGGACTCGTGGCCGGAGGAAGCTGTCGTCGAGCTACGAAGTAGTCGACCAAGTGACGACGAGCTGAGCCGCGCCATCGAGGCGCGGATCCTCTGCCACAGACAGCACGCATCTCGCGGGTCGGCCGCCTCGCTCTTCATCGCAGCCGTGCTCGGTCGATTCGCGGGCAATGGACCGGTCTCGGCGTCTCGGTTCTTGGGCATTGGCCTTGGGATCGACACCGGGGAGTCCGAGTTCTTCCAGGCGTTCGGAAATACGATACCGGCTGCGAACAGGGATGGTTGGCTCGAAGAGTTGTCGGCATTCTCCCCGGCCCTGCCTGATTGCTGCGAAGGGAGATGGAGCGAGAAGGAGCCTCCCCAGGAGGTCTCCTCCCTCACGGAATGCGGCTCCGGGCACTCTTCGTACTGTCACCCGTCGCTGCGATGTCCGCGTTTGAACGAGTGCCGTCGGCGAGCCGTCGGCGGCTCTACTCGTACTTCCTTTCGCTGGGGGACGACGTCGACGCACTGCTTCGCGCGGTAGAAGCTGCGCCTCTGTTGTGGGCCAAGGACAAGTGGACCGGCAACGGAGCCGCGCCGCTCTTCATCGAAGCAATCACGACGCACGCATCGCGGATCGCGTCGTGCTTGGGTCGTCCCTGTTTCCCGACAGACCCGGATCCTAAGCTCATAGAGGAGTTCTACGCGACGGAGCTGCCTGAATACTTCCGCCGATCGACGTGCTGTCTGCTTGCTCGGGAGGATGGTTGGCGGTTGGCGATCGACTACGCGCGGGAGCTGATTCAGCGAACCAGCTGGCCACGCCGCAAGGACGACAGCGAGTCGCGTGTAAAGCGCGTCGCGCTCGATGCACTTATCGCCGGTCTGCGCGACACAGCGATACGTCCATCGGACGTTCAAGAGTTCGCGCGGCGGCGCCTGCCATCTAGCGGCGCGTGGTCGCGACGAGCCGAGTACTTGAGCGTCGCTGGCCTGCTCGTGAACACCACGACCACCGCTGAGCACACGTGGGCCGAGATCACCACGCTGCTGGTGGACGCCGATGAAGATGACATCTTCGGCACGCTGGATCCGTACCTCATCGGGACCCACCTGTTCGTTGGGCTTGCTCGCGCGCTTGCCGAGACGGCATCGCCGCGGGAGGCGTGGCTGGGCGCGTGGCGTGCGCTTTTCCCCAGGAGGGAACGCGCTCGCTTTGCGGTCTTGACAGTGAAGGGCCTGCAGTCGAGCGCGTACCTCGCGATGCTTGGCCTGGCAGCGCTTCAGTGGCTAATCAAAAAGCGCGACCAAGACGCCAAGGAACTATGGCAGGTCGCTTCCGATGGGCTTCGTCGCCTCGGTGCCGCGCCACACGAACGCGGACTGAGAGCGTGAAGTTCCACCTGCTCGTTGCGTTGCCCTGGGCGTTTGCGCCGCACGTCGAGGCTGCCATGTGGCCAGTCTGGATAAAGGAGTGGAAAGACGCGTTCATCGCCCATCCCATCTCTTGCTTGATGGCCGCCGACTATCTGATCCGCAACGGAGTTCCTCGAGCTGCTGCACTTCGGGTCATGAAGGATGTCGGTTGCGATCCCTTGGTGCTTGGCGAGGCGGCGTGCGCGTGGATGGTCGCCAAGGGCTTCGGCACCAATGTGGACGACGTTGACGTTGCATTGCTCCTGCGCAACGTGCGAGGCGGGGCGAACGCCACCGAGCGGGCCGACCATGTCTAGCTTCGCGATCGCGACGCGACCTTCTATGACGTCGCTGATGCTCCACAGGAACGCAACTTGTAAGCAATTCTTACAAGTTCACTGACGGTGGGCGCGAGGTCCAGCGCGCAACCGTTGGCTTCGCGTGCGCGGAGGACGGCGGCACACGAAGGCACAGCAGCGCCTTCGACGCGTTCACTCTCGGACTTCGAAGTGAGACCGCGAACAGGACCCGAGCGCTGGGTGCTCGCGCCCAGCAGCGCCCCGATGGCCAGCGCTGGCTACTCTCCGCAGTCGAGTGTGAGAACGCGCAGGTCAACCACCGCGTTCATCGCCTTCAGAAAATCCATCCCGAGGATGCCCTGAATGGAGAAGCCATAGTCCATACCGCCAACCTCGACTTCGAAGTGATCGAGGCCACGTCCGTCGATCTCGAAGCGATCGACCGAGCGAACGAAGACTTGTTCGCGGCCGCCGACACCGCGCAGCGTGCGGAGACGATCGGTCGGTTCGGGTACGATGCCGATGCCAGCGACGACGTCCGCGGATAGCACGGTGCTCGCCGAGCCGGTGTCCACGAGGACGTCGGGGATATCGATGGACCTGCCGCCGTGGCTCACGCGCACCGTGACGAACGGAAGCTCAGCCCGGAGTTTGATTCGCGTCATTCCACCTGATCCCCACCCACGGTCGCTCGTCGATCATGAGATCAGCGTTAGCGGTGTGGGCGAAGTACAGCTCGCGATCCGCGTGGGCGCCGTGGAGCTCTCGATACCGCTGCTGCGCCACGCCCCCGTCAGCGCATACCTCCACGACCGCGATTCGGTCGAGGACACGCCGACCCGCCTCGGAGTGCGCGTCGAGCGCTTCGATCACGAGCCAGCGATCAGGGTGCGCAGCGCGCACGTCTTTCCAACGCATGACGACACGATCCCCGCGACCGACATGGCGGTCAAGTTCCGCGATAGCGATGCAACGCTGATGCAACGCCGCACCGGATTCTCACTCTACGAGCGGTAACGAGAAGGCACGACCACGGAGCCGAGGCAGAGGAGCGAACCGATCGAAACCAATCCGGAACGTGTCAATGAGAATGAGAATGAGAATGAGAATGAGACAGCGGTTGAGAGAATTCTATGAGGGAAAGGTCCTATCAGGAGAGGGAGGGCCTCGTCTTGGTCGCGAGGGTGCACCGGTGCTCGGGAGCGTCAAGGGTGCGCTCGCTACGCTCGCCGGCTGCGCCGCCCTTGACCCACCCTGCGCGCCG
>JAYUBF010000236.1:0-4384 GCA_043741435.1 Myxococcales bacterium | reverse complement strand
CCATGAGCCCGAAGGCCTCGAGCACCTTGCCGTAGCCCTCGAGCAAGAGCGCGTGCACGCGCGGATCGGATGCAACGGTTTCGTCGGTCATGAAAGTGGCTCTCCTCCGAGCATCAAGAATCGACGAGGCGAGAGGCCCAAGCGGCGAGCCCCACGGACGAAAGCTCGTCCTTCGTCATCCAGCGCATGTCTTCGTAGCGTAGATCTCGATCTTTCGGGGAACGCGTTGTCGCCGTCCCGCGCAGAACGAAAAATCGGTAGCGGCGGTGCGTGAGCTCGTGCTTGTGCGCCGTCAGTTGCGACGCCGCCGTGATGCGCAGCCCGAACCGTTCGCTGGCGATCAGGAGCGCGCGCTCTCGCGAGATCTCTTCGTTCACGAGCGGCGCGCACGGCGGCTCCCAGAGCCCACCCCACAGCCCACGCGCCGGCCTACGCGCGAGCAAGAGGCGCTTTGTGTCCTTGGATCGCACCACCAAAGCCAGCTCGTCGACAAAAGGCACCTCGCGCTTCTGCTTCTTGAGCGGCAGCTTTTCCTCGAGCCCCAGCGCGCGCGCACGGCACAGCTTGGCCAGGGGACATTCTTCGCACGTGGGCGTGCGCGGCGAGCACAGCGTCGCGCCGAGCTCCATCATCGATTGGTTGAAGTGCGACGCGTCGGTCGGTGGCACCAGCGCGCGCGCGAGAGACCAGAGCTGTGCCTTCGTCTCGCTGGCCTCCGGGGGCGTGTCGATCGCGAACACGCGCGACAGCACGCGCGCCACATTGCCGTCGAGGATCGGCTCTGGCAGATCGAACGCGATCGACGCGATCGCCCCCGCCGTGTACGCGCCCACACCCGGCAGCGCGAGCAGCCGCGGCGGATCCGCGGGCACGGCCCCGCCATCTTTGGCGAGCAACACCTCGGCCGCTGCCTTGAGATTGCGCGCCCGTGCGTAGTAGCCGAGCCCACTCCAGAGCGAGAGCACCTCGTCGAGCGGCGCCTCGGCGAGGGCGCGCACCGTCGGCAGACGCTTCATCCAGCGCGCGTAGTACGCCCGCACCGTCTCCACGCGGGTCTGCTGCAACATGATCTCGGAGACCCAGATCGCGTACGGATCGCGGGTCTTGCGCCACGGCAGGTCGCGGTGCCCGCTGCGGAACCAACGCAAGAGCGCGCGACGTATGAGAGCCGCTGCGGGGGTGATCCCCGCTTCATACCGCGCGCTACTGCTCGATGCAGGCGAAGTTGCGCGCACCGCTACACGGCTGCGTGACCCAGTTCCACCACTGCCCCGAGGTCTCGAACGTGAAGCCAATGCGTCCATTGACTCCAGTCGGGTCGCCCCAGTTGTTGCAAGTGTCGCTGATGCTGCCGTTCACGTTGGGCGCCGGCGAGCCGCTCCACCCCTGCGCATCGACGGAGCTCGGGTAGGTGCTGTTCGCAAACACGTTGATCGGCGCGGAGAGCGGCCCCAGGTTTCCGAGCACGGCCGTCGACATCCCGACCACGACGCGATCGGGTCGCATGATCACGTAGGTGCCTGCAGGTGCCTGCGAGGCCGCGGTGCTGGCGGTGGTCGCGACGAGAGCCTTCCAGCCCGTCGCCCCCGGCATCGCGCCGTTGCCTTCGGCGGCGCAAACGTCGTCCATGTCTTTCCGCATGAGGCCATTGGCGGGGGTGAACTTGCCCGTGCTGCGGAAGAGGCGCTTGATGCTGCCCTGCGGAACCGGAATGTTGAGCACGGGCGTGTTGAGGTCGGTGCCGACGCAGTAAAGCCGGCCCGGGAGCGCGCAGCCCGCACCGACGCCGGAGCCGTTCGTCCAGGCGACGGAGCCGGTGGAGATGATGCCCATGGTCTGCGACGTGGTGCTTGGGTCGGTGCTGCTGGTCCAATCGAGACAGTTCAGCGTGGTGCCGTTCTTGGTGCCGTCGGCCTGGGTGTACGTTCGCGCGAGCTGGCCGTTGGGGTTGTTCGCCCCGTTCTCGTCCATGCTGAGCGGGTAGTAGATCTTGTAGTTGTTCACGGCCGCGCCGCCCGAGCCCTGCGCAAACAGGCTGGTCTTGTCCTGCGCCCACGGCAGACTGTCGATGCGGATCCAGCCGTTGGCGGTGTTGGCGATGCGGTCACGCGCGTTCGTGGTCGAATTGGAGAGCACCGATATGAAGGTGCCGGGGATCTTCGCCGCCGTGGCCGCGGCCGCGCACTTTGCATCGGCGCCCGCGAGGCCGCCGAGGTTGCCGTCGTAGGCGGTAGAGGTCACGAACGCGTAGTTGTGTGCGCTGAACTTTGCGGTCACGGTGACGTTGGCATTCACCGTGAAGGTGCAGGTCGCGTCCGTCGCGCCCGCTGCGTAGCTCGTACCGCTCGTGCAAGCTGGCGCGGTGATGCGCCGGACGGTGCTGCCAGCCCCGGCCACCGTGCGTGCCTTGGCGGTGACGGTGAGAGAGGTGCCAGCGGGAACGAGCTCGGTGACAGTGCTGCACGGGCCCTTGGGACAGTTGTAGCCGTTGCTCGAAACGAGAGCGCCCAGGCCGCCTCCGTCTCCGCCGAACGTCGCGGGCAGATAGTCGGCATCCATGCGTTGGTAGGTGACGGAGAAGTTCTTCTTCAAGAAGTTGGCCGTGTATACGAACGGCGTCTGCGAGGTGTTCGCCGGCACGCCCGCACCGAGCATCAGCGAGCAGGTGGTCATCTTGTCGGGCGTGCCTTCGGTGCAAGGTGGTGCTGCACTTGGCGCCGTCGTCCACTGGTCCAAGACCGAGACCGCATCGGGATTTGCGACCAGCGTGATCATCGGGATGGTGGTGTTGCGCGTGAACGTCTTGGTGCAAATCGTGTTGCCGGCGCCGCAATTGAAGTTCATCGGGATGGCCGAGTCATTGACGACGCCGGTTGCCCCGTTCATGCCCGCGAACGCAGCCTGGATGGTGATGTGATCCTGGCCGACGCCCGTCACGAACGTGGTGACGGTTCCGCCTGGATTGGCGCCGAAGTTGATCTGGACGTTCTTGATGCCGAACGAGGTGGGCTTGAGCACCAGGTCCCCCACGCAGCTGTCACCTGGATTGAGCACCATCCCGGCGGCGCACGTCGTGAGCACGGTGGGGGTCACATCCGCAGAGAGTGGGACCGTGTCGATGGTGAGTGGACCTGCGGCGAAGTCGCCGTCGTTGCGCACGGTGAAGTGGTGCGCCAGCGTGCCCGTGGCGCCGACGTCGACGGTTCCGAGGTTCGCTGGTGCCGAAGCCGGTGCTGCACCCATGATCGTCAGCTGGGCCGCGACCTGTCCCTTGCCGGTGAGGTTGCTCACTGCGGTACCCCCCTTGTTGGCGGATGCCGAGAGGGAAGCCGAGAGATCACCGCGTGCGGCCGGTGCGAACACCACCTTCACGGTGCACGTGCCGCCGCCGGGGAGAACGGTGCCGTCGCAACCGTCGGCCGTCTTCGTGAAGCTCGCGGCGTTCGAGCCGCTCAACGCCACGGCGATCTGCGAGCTGGGCCCGGTGCCGGTGTTGGTGAGCGTGAACGTCGTGTCCGTGCTCGTCTTGCCGACGGTGATGCCACCGAAGTTCGCCGTGTCCTTGTCGAAGTGGAGATCGCCCTTGGCGCCGGCCGATCCGTCGACCGATGCGGTGGCGGTGCCGCCGGGCGAGCCATCCGGCGCGGTGACCTGCACCAACGCATGCTTGGTCAGGCCGGCAGTCTTCGGTGCGAATACGACGTCGAGGGTGCAGGTGTCTTTCGCCGCGAGCGCCTTCTGCGCGCAATTGCCGTTGGTGATCGCGTAGTCCATGCCCGCGTCCGACATCAACAACACCTCCAGCTTCCCGGTCGGGACCTCGCCGGTGTTGGTGACCACGAACGTTTGCGGTGGCGACATCGCACCGACGAGCGTGACCCCGAAGTTGTGCGTCAGCGGCGCGATGGTGAGCGCACCTGTGGGCCTTATACCCCCGTCGTCTCCCTGGACCGGACCGAACGGAATGTCGACATTCGTGGTGGTGTCGCGGACCACGTTCGCGCTGGCGCTGGCGCTGGCGAGCACCGTGCCCGCGGCATCACGTGCTTCACACACGATCGATAGCGCGCCCGACCCGTTGCCGACCTCGACCGAACCCTTCGTCGGGAACGTGAACGTGCCCGACTTGGCTACGAAGTCGGTGGTGGCGGCCTTTCCTCCGAGCGTGAAATTGCAGTGGATGGTGGACGCAGTGGTCGGGCCGGTGGTGAAAGACATGACCACGTAAGTGCCGCTCGGGCTGCAGGCCGAGAGCGCCAACACCGACGCTACGAATGCAAGACGTGAACGAGTCATTGCGCACCCTGAAGAGCAAAGATCTTGTTGTTGCCGAGGGTCGTGGTCGGCGCGCTTGCTCCGCGCGTGAGCCCCACGCCGAGCCCGA
>JAYUBF010000235.1:0-78222 GCA_043741435.1 Myxococcales bacterium | reverse complement strand
GCGCCGCAGCGCTCGTCGCGCTTTCGCGCTGCCCACAGGTCACGGCGGACGTCATTGCGAGCGCCATCGCGAAGAAGCAACCCTCGGAGGTGCGCGAGCGCGCGGCGCAGCTCCTCGGTACGGGTGGCCCAGCCGTGTTGCCGCTCCTTGCGCGCGCGCTCGACCGCGCATTCCAGAACAGCAGCGAGCTGCCGGACACCGCCGTCGCGGTCCTCGGGGCGATCGGTCGCGTCGGAGCCCGCGCGCAGGGTCGGCTCGACGACCAAACCCTCACCGTGCTTCGCGACTCGGCCGCGGATCCGTTCTTCCCCGCGATCCGCAGCGCTGCGCTCGGCGCGCTCGCGATGTCCTGCCCCGTCGGTGCTCGCGTGGTCTTCGATCGGGCCGACCAGGACGCGGAGCCCGCCGTGCAGCGCGCGGCGGCCCTGGCACGCGCTCGCTGCCCGCGCTGAGGCCAGCCTAGGGAAGGTCCCCCGCGCACCACGCGTACAGAGGTCCATGTGGATCCCACCGGCGTGGCTGTTTCCCGTGACCGTCGCCGCGAGCCTCACGATGCGCGTCTTCGGTCTGTGCCTGTTCCTCGGCGGCCTCCTGGTCTTGGTCGGACGTTCTCGCGCGCATCGGCGCACCACGCACCTCGGCGCAGCGCTCCTGATCGTCACTATCGCGACCTGGGGCTTGCTCCATGTCTCGCGCCCACCTTGGCAACGCGCTGCGCTCGCCGAAGCCTCGGCTCCGCCGACGATCGAAGCATCACCCTTCGTCACGGTGTCGCCCGGCGTGGAGGTGAGCACCTATCGCTTGACGTCGCGCGGTGAGGCGCTCGAGAGCATCGATCTCGTGCGCCTGGATCCGGCGAACCACCAGTTCTCGGTGTTCACCGATAGTGCGGCACCGCGTACGATCGACGCGTGGCGCGATCGCCTGCAAGCGGTCGCGGTCGTGAATGGCAGCTACTTCCTTCCCGACCATACGCCACAGACGCCGCTCCGCAGCGGAGGCCAGGCGCTCGGCCCAGCGAGCTACACCTCCACACACGCTGCCTTTGTCTCCGACCCAACGCGTGGCACGGCGGCCATCGTCGACCTTGCGGGCGTCACCCTGCCCCGTGGGCTCACGCCTTTCCCGGAGGCGATGGTGTCGTATCCGCTGCTTCTAGCCAGCGATGGCAGCTCCCGTGCCGGAGGCAGCCACGATTGGCTCGCGAGCCGCACGTTCGTCGGCATCGATGGTCGCGGTTGGGTCGTCTTCGGCACCACCCACCACGGGTACTTCACGCTGAGGCGCCTTGCCGAATTCCTGCACGATGCGCCGATCGGCCTCGTTACCGCGCTAAACCTCGACGGGGGCCCGATCGCAGCGCAAGCGGTGCAGGCGGGCGGGTATCATCGCACCACCATCGGCGACGCCGAAACCAACGCGGGCGAAGACGTGCTTCGCGCGCGTTGGCAGGCGTTGCGACACCTCGCGGTGCCGCTCCCGATCGTGCTCGCCGCGTTGCCGCGGAGCGAGTGACGGCCTATTCGGTCTTGAGGATGGCGTCGATGTTGAACATGCCGCCCTGGATGGGCGCAGACTTCTCGCCCTTCAGGTAGGCCGCGACGTTCTGGTAGCCCGCGGTCACGTAGTACCCCTCCCCGCCATCGCTCTCGGGCTTAAGCTTGAACTGCACGCCGACCTTGAGGTCGAGGCTCGGTGCCTGCATCGCCCCGAGGAGCCCGTTGGCGACGGTCTGCTCCGACTGCGGGCCGAGCCCCGACGCCGCCGACAGGAGCTGGTCGAACAGCTGGGTCGTCACCTGCATGCGCGCCTCGGCGAATGACCGCGCCTGCGCCGTGTCGTACTTGATGAGCCCGTTGCGATCCGTGTCGAAGCGGATCTCGATGGCCTGACCGCCCACCTGACCGATCCCTGCGATCTGCGCATTCGCCGCGGCGGTGAAGCGCTGGTACTGCTGCGCCAGGTTGTCGAACGTCTTGCCGAGCTGGCTCACCCGATCCGAGTACCCGCTCCGGATGCCCTTGCGCTGCTCGCCGAGGTCATCCTTGCTGACGCGGTCGACCTCGGTGGTCTCGAGGTACGCAGTCACGGCCTCACCGAAGCGCGCGGCACCGTCGTCGTCGAGCAACGCGTTGAGCGCGGTGTCGTCGATTCGGTAGCTGAGCATCACCGAGCCCGTCGGACCCACCAGCGATCCGCGCTCGTGCGCAGCGCATGCGGCGAGGCGGAGCGCGCCCACCTGGCGCAGCAACGTCGCCGTCGCCGTCGGCAGGTTCGCGATCGCCTGCTCGAGCTTCGCCTTCGCGGCGGCGGTCGGTCCGGTCACGTTCGGATCCTTGAGGACCGTCTTGTTCATGTCGCTGAACTGGTCCTCGCCGAGGAGCTTCGATTGCACGTAGCGGGCGATGTTGTTTCCGTCTTGCTCGACCGCAGCGAGCGCGCCGGGACCACCGAGGACGCGCAGCATCGAGTCGAGGTGATCGAGCAGCTTCTGGCGACCGAAGTTCTTGTTGCCGTGCTCGACCTCCACGAACAGGTTGGCCTCGGTGCGACCCTTGCCCTGCTGGTCGTAGTCGATGCCCCCGAGCCCCACGCGGTTGTAGCCATCAGGGCGTGACGAGAACTACGACCGCGTCACGCGGTGCGGCGACCACGCACCAGCACCACGGCAAGCAGCAACAGCGCGCCGATGAGCAGCACCGCTTGGTCCGCGTGCTCACCCGATGCAAAGTGGCAGCCGCCGCCGTTGCGACCGTGTCCACTGCCATTTCCATCGCTGGTGGTCTGCACGCAGGTGCCCTTCTGCGAGGTGCACTTCGAGCCGGTCGGGCACTGCACGTAGCGGCAGGGATCGTCTTTGCAAACGCCATCGATGCAGAACAGGTTCGCGTCGCAGGTCTTGCAGCTGCTCGCGACGCACGTGCCGTTCTTGCAGAACTGCGACGCATCGCAGGTAATCCCCGCGCACGGATCGGTCGCGCAGCCGTTGAGGCCGCAGGTCTGCCCCGTGGGGCACGACGCCGGACATGTCGGCGTGCAGCTGCCGGGCGAATTGCCGTCGGTGAAGCAATAATCGCTGGCGGCGCACGTCTGGCGCAGCGACGCGCAGGGGTCGGCCTTGCACTTGCCCTGCACACAAATCTCGCCCGCGTTGGGGCATCCGTTCGCGTAGCACGAGTCATCACAGAGGCCGCCGAACTCGCCGACGATCTGGCCGACGATGGAGTCGATCGCGGCTTGCAGCGAGGCGTCACTCTCGGCCGAGTAGTACTGCTGGCCGTTGCAGGTCGCGCCTGTACACGGAACCTGGCCCGCGGTGGCCATGAGGTTCATCGCAGCCTTGCCGGACGCGGGCAAGGCGCCGAAGCCGATGACGAACGTCTTCACGCCCTTCTGCGCAGCGCGCTTGATGGCGCCGACGGTGTACGCGGGGTCGGACGACTCGGTGCCGACCTTGCCTGGGCAGTTCGGCTCACCGTCGGTGACGAGAACGATGTAGCTCCCGGGGCGATTGTCGTCATGCATCTCGGGGAGGGCCGCAGCGGCATCGACGGCTGGCCCCGTGTTGGTGCCACCCTCGGTGGCGACCGCGGTGATGGCCGCCGTGACCATCGCCTTCGTGCCGTTCTTCGGCTTGACGACCACCTCGACACCCATGCTGCAATCACCACCGAAGCCGGTGTCCGCGAAGGACTCGAAGCCGAACGGCAGCCGATCGCCGTACATCATCACGAGCTTGTTGAGCGCCACCTTCGCGATATCGAGCTTCGTTGGGGTGCTGTTGTTGCCGGACGGATCGAGGTCCATCGAGCCGGAGCGGTCGAGGATCAGCATCACCGTTGGACACGGGGTCGCAGATGCCGATCCGATGGGGCCCCCCACTACACCGAGTACACCGAGTACGGCAGCGAGACAAATCGACGCGAAGGTTTGGTGACGCATGCTTCCTCAATAGGACAAAAGGTCTCCCGATATCAAGCGTTCTCGTCGCAATTTGGGATACGGTGTGCCGCCCACCGCATGCGAACGAGACACGATCCCAGGGCTCCTCGGGCCGTCCTCCCAAGGGTGCTGCTGACCCTGCTGGGGGTGGTCCTCACGCTTGCTGCGCTCGGGGCCAAGCCCGCGTACGCGCTCAACAAGCAGGGCGCGCGCACCGACTCCGACGACGACGGCCCAGCATTCAACCTGACCGGTTATCTGTTCGCCGGGGTGTTCCTGTTCAACCCCAGCTACGCGGCCCGCCCGAACAACACCGGCAGCGCTTTGCTCCGCTACGGGCTGCACGTCGACGCCGATCTCTACCATCGCTGGTTGTCGCTCTCGTACGACCTCAACGTGTTCACCGATGGGTCGGAGGGCTCCCGCTCGGCGCTCGCGCCCACGGAGCACGACCACATCATCGGGCTCCTCTCCACCATCGCGCTCGAGCATCACCTGCAGCTCACGTTCGCGGTGCACTACGAGACGGACCAGCCAGGCTACGAAGCGCTCGGACGATTCCGCGCCACGCGACCCGACTGCGGGCCGGGCACGCCGCAACCACCGAAGTGCTACCAGAACGGCTACAGCCAGTCGTACGTGGATGCGTACGCGAAGCTCGGTTGGACGCGCGGCATCCTCAGCCTGTCTGCGGCGCTCGGCGGCTTCCTGTGGAACGAGTCCTACGCCGCGCGACCCGACAACTCCGGGCTCGCTTTGCTGCGCTACGTGCTCCACGGCGAGCTCGAGCTGCGCAAGTGGCTCGTGTTCCGGCTCGACTTCAACTTCTTCAGCGATCGCGAAGACAAGTACGTGGTGCCCACCGAGCTCGACCTGACGAGCGAGATCGCAATTCGCTTGCGCGCCTTCGAGCTGCGCTTCGTCGGCGAAATGGATCTTCCTCTCGGTCTCTACCCGGGTGGCGATCACCCGAGCGGTGTGCCCGGCCTCAAGCAAGTGTACCTGGCGCTGCTCGGTCAGTGGAGCTTCGACCTGCAAAGCCTTCGCAAGTAATCGCTACAGCTCCTCGACGGCAAAGGGCAGGACGTCGGCGATGTCGTTCGCGGCCAGCACCAACATCGCGAGCCGATCGACGCCGAGCGCGACGCCGGCGCTCGGCGGCATGTCACCGAGCGCCGACAAGAAGCGCTCGTCGAGCGGATAGGCGGGCAGTCCGAGCTGGCCGCGGCGCGCGAGGTCGGCTTCACACCGCGCGCGCTGCTCGACGGGATCCACGAGCTCACCGAAGCCGTTGCACAGCTCGAGCAGGCCCGAGGGAGAAGGCACGTATGCTTCGAAGCGCTCCACCACGCGAGGATCGCCCGCGCTCACGCGTGCGAGCGCGGCGAGCGGCCGCGGCCAATCGTGCACGAGGACGGGCCGATCGAGCGCATTCAACGCGGGCTCGATGGCGTCCAGGAATACCGTGAAGAAGAGGTCGTCGAAGCCCGCGCCCTCCGCAGGCAAGGCGTGTCCCGCCGCGGCAAGCTTGCTGCGCAGAGCAGCCGGCGCTTCGTCTCCGGCCAGATCCACGTGCGCGTACTTCGCGAACAGCGAGCACACCGAAGCGCGCGGCCACGGCCGGCGCAGATCGATCTCGCGCGTCGTCCCTTCGCGCGTGAAGCACAACGCTTCGCGACCGCCCATCTCCTTCGCGGCACCCGCGACGAGCGCTTCGACGGAGTGCGCGAGCTGCGACCAATCCCATCCCGTTGCATACCACTCGAGCATCGTGAACTCGGGGTTGTGGTGGTGCCCACGCTCCCCCCGACGGAAGACCTTGCCCAGCGAGTAGATGCGTGTAAGGCCGCCTGCGAGCAGCCGCTTCATCTGATACTCGGGGCTGGTGATGAGGTAGCGCTGCGACGGTCCAGCGTTTTCGATCTGGAACGCGTCGAGATGAACTTCAAGGCCGGGAGACGGCACCGCGATGGGCGCTTCGATCTCCAGGAAGTCTTGGGTCTCGAAGAACGCGCGGATGAAGCGATTGAGCTGGGCGCGCTGCTCGAGGATGGGCAAGCGCGCAGCGAGCCGTTCTCGCTCGCTGCCGCGCCGAGACATGCACTAGCCCTTGACGCGTTCCAGATATTCGCCGCTGCGCGTGTCGATCTTCACGATCTCGCCTTCGTTCACGAAGAGGGGAACGCCGACGACTGCGCCGGTCTCGAGTGTGGCGGGCTTCAGCACGTTGCCGGACGTGTCGCCGCGCGCACCCGGATCGGACTGCACGATCTTGAGATCGACGAAGTTGGGCAGCTGCACGTCGAGGGGACGGCCGTTGTAGAACGTGACCTGACAGACCATGTTGTCCTTCAGCCACTTCCAACCGTCGCCCATCGTGTCTTTGTTGATGGGGAACTGCTCGTACGAAGCAGAGTCCATGAAGACGAAGTCCTCGCCCTCTTTGAACAGAAACGACATCGGACGATCTTCCACGTCGGCGGGAGCGATTTTCTCGCCCGAGCGGATGTTGCGCTCGATGTTGCCGCCGTAGAGCAGGTTCTTCATCTTCGTGCGCGTGAACGCCGCACCCTTCCCGGGTTTGACGAACTGAGCCTCGAGGACGACGTACGGCACGCCGTCGATGAGCACCTTCAGGCCTTTGCGGAGATCGGACGTATCGTACATGGGTGCAGGCGTATATCGCGCCCACGCTGTCGCAGTCAAACCCTCCCGGATTTCTACTCGATCGGGCTCGCTGGTGGCAGTGTGGCGATGAGGAGTGCCACGCGGAAGCTCGACTCGACGTCCGCCGACCAGTCGATGATGAGCGCATTGTCTTCATGGCGCACCACCTGTGCTTGCACCGCCACACTCTCGCCGGCGGACTCGCTCAAGAACACGTGGGCCGTGTGCTCGCTGCCGACGGGAAACTTCGCCAAGGTCGCGGCTTCGGTCGCGAGCAACGCGCCCGTCATCGAGATGTTGCGCGCGCGCATGACGATCACGTCGCCCGGGATCTTGAAGCGCACGGCAGCGTGGATCTCGAACCGTGGGCTGCGTCGGGTGTTGGGCTTGGGCGCCGATGCCGGTGCTGCCTTCGCGGGACCGGCAGGCTTGGCAGCGGGCGCGGGCTCGGTGAGCGCCATGAGCTGGCGCTGGATCTCGCCGACTTGCTGCCGCCGCAGCTCGACCGTCTCGAGGTGCGCCTTCGCTGCTCGCGCCGCTTCGCGCTCCTGCTCGGCCTTCCGTCGCGCCAGATCATCACGCTCCTCGATGGCGCGCTTCTCCTCATCGGCGATGCGCGCGGCCTCGGCAGCCTGCGCCGCACGACGTTCTTCGAGCTCGCGGTTCTCCTCCTCGATGCGGCGCGTCTCTTCTTCGATGCGCTGCCGCTCGCTGGCGCGGACCGAACGCTCGGCATCGAGTCGCGCGCGCTCTTGCTCGATCGTGCGAGTCTCGTTCTGCACCGCCTGCTCGCGGCTGCGACGAGCCTCTTGCTGCTGCTCCATCCGCTGGAGCTCGGCTTCGATCTTGGACTGCGCTTCGGAGAGCTTCTGGAGACGCGACTCGTGCTCGAGCCGCGCTTGCTCGACACGCTGGCGATACGCCAGAAGCTGGGCACGGCGCTCTTCGACAGAGACCTCGCCTGCCCCATCCTCCTGGGAATCGTCGCTGGCCGCGCGCTCGACGACCTCCGCGAAGCTGGCGCGTGGATCGAGTGTGTCGCTGCCGTTACCCACGTCTGGATCCCCCCATGTGCCCGCATCTTGCCATATGAAGCGCGACTTCCACACTACGAGTCAACCGGCTTTGGGGATCGACCGTGGCTGTTCGATTATGTGTGATACTGCTCGCCCATGTTCGAGCGCTTCACCGACAGTGACTTCGATGCATTTGCGCCCGCGAAGTGGCGCTCGAACGTGTTCAACCGCGAGCGTCTCGAGGTAAAACAGCGCTTGCTGCCGTTGGCCTCCAGCTTCGCACACCGCTTGGTCGGGCCGGATGGCGCGCCGCTCGACGCCGCGGCCTCCCTCGAGCATCCGGCGATGGTGAACCACAAGCAGGTGGAGGCCCAGCACCTGTTCTTCTTTCGCGGCGAAGCAGCACGTCGGCAGCTCGACACCATCATCGACAAGGCGCGCGGTGTGGCCTCGCTGCTCGATGATCCCACGCCACAGCGCAGCCACGTCTTCCTGGCCGTGAGCCTTTCCCACGATCGGCTCGAGGTCGCGTTGCGCCTGCATCCGGAGGCGTCGGTCGACCGGCAGAACTTGATCCGCCGCTGCCAGGATCCGTTCGAGCTCGATCGTTTGCTGGTGCTGCTCCGCGAGCTGCCCGCTGGATATACGGTGGGACTTCCACCCGAGGCGTTCGCCACGGCAAGCGTCTCCCGCGACGACCTCGAAGCTGTCTTGCGCAGGCTCGGCGCGCAGCCCACTGCGGGTCTCGGCAACAGCGTTCCATGGACCGTGGCGCTCGCCCACCCACGTGCCGAGGTGCTCGCGCTCGGTGACGAGGCCGAAGCGCGCCTCGCCGCCGATCTGCTCGCACTGCTCCCGCTCTATCGTTTCTGCGCGTGGGCGCGCGACAACGACTTCGTGTCGGTGCGTGAGGCGCTCGAGAAAAACCAGGCGGCGCGTCGACAAAAGGGCCTCGCGCGGGGTGATGCCGTGCGCGTGGTCCGAGGGCTCTTGAGCGGACAGCAAGGCACGGTGCAAGAGGTCGATACGCGCGGCGTGCTACGCGTCCTCGTCGGCAAGCGCACCGTGAAGCTCGATGCGGCCGACGTCGAGCTCCGCGGGTAGGATCACTTTCCGTACCGAACAGAGAGAGAGCGCTGCTCCCAACGGCTGCACCTGGGCAGCCGCTCGGAGCAAAGCTTCATCGCTTACGACGACCCGCTGCGACACCACCTTTGCCGGCGGGCGCTGCAGGAACGAACGGTTTCAGCTTGTCCAACAACGTCTTCGCGGTGACCTCACCTGCGTGGTCCTTCTTCTTCTTGCTCTTCGACGCGAGCGTGAGCAGCGCCTTTTGCGCACTTCGCGCGGTAGCTGCCACCTTGTCTGCGGGAGCGCCGGCTTGCGCGGCTTGCTCGAGGGCGGTCACTGCCGCGGCGTAGTTGCCTTTGCGGAGCGCCGCGGCGGCCTCGGCGAGCGCGCTAGGCTCGGCCGGCTTGCTGGCGGCGGCCTCCCTGGCCTCGCCTGTTGCTTCGGTGCCTGACTTGCCGTTAGCTTCCGCGTTGGGATCGGCGCCTGGCTTCGCCGCCTCGGACCCCGCCGCCGTCGGTGCGCTACTCGGTGGCGACGTGGCGGCCGCCTTCGGCGCTGGCTTCTCGGTCCGGGAGTCGCCTCTCTTGCCGAGCACGAGGGCGATGATGACCGCGATCACGGCCACGAGCACTATCGCACCCGCGACGGTGAACCAGCGCTTCGACTGATCGATCTCCGCGATCATTTCCTCTTCGTTCATCCGATCGCCGGGCAACGCTTGGTTCCCGTCGGTGCCAACCTTGATTGCAGTCATCATCTGCGTCGCGCCCGTCTTCAGCGACAAGCGCTTCGAGTCCTGCTGCGTCAGATCGATGGACGCCTCGTCGACGACCCCGTGTGTTCCCGTGGTGCCGGCCGGCGCGAGGGGATCCTCCGTTGCTGCGGCTGCCTGCACCTTGGCGAGCTCTTCTTCGATCTCGCCCTTCTTGAACCACGCAGTCTCGCGAAACCCGCCCGCCGCCGGCTTCTTGGCCTGCACCGCGCCAGGCTTGGCCGTGACCACGAGCGCAGGTGTGACGGCGATCGGCGCGGGTGCGACCGGTGCGGGCGTGACTTGCGCGACGACGACGGACGCTTCAGCGACGGGCGGTGCGTGTTGAGCGCGAGCGGCCGCAAGCATCTCCGCGCTCGGCGCAGACATCGCCATGACCGTCGCTGCATTGCCACTCTCTGGCTCCGGCGGATTGAGCGTCTTCGCGTTCGCCAGCTCTTCACTGCGCACCACCGACGAGCCGAGCGGAACCGCATCCACCTCGGTGATGAACTGGCGCAACGTGAGATGGCGCCGCCCCCCACCCTTCTCGAGCGCCTTCATCACGATGCGATCGAGCTCGGGCGAGAGACCCGCTCGTCTCGTCGAAGGCGCGGCCGGGGTCGACGCGACATGCTGCGCGAGGAGGCTGTGCGCATCGCCTTCGAAGGGCGCCTTCCCAGTCAACATGAAGTACACGACCGCGCCGAGGCTATAGATGTTCGAACGCTGATCGACCGGCTTGCCCTCGGCCTGCTCCGGAGACAGATACGCAGGCGAGCCGAACACGGATTCGGTGACTGCTTCCGCCAGGCCGAACTCACCGACGGAGACGTCGTCGGAGTCGCCGGCGAGGTACACGTGCTGCGGTGACACGTCCCGGTGGATGACGCCCACCTTTTGCGCTTCGGTGAGGGCTTCTCCAACCTGCGCCACGATCCGCTTGATGCGTTCGACGGCAAGCGGACCGTCGCTGGCCACGACCTCGGCCAAAGTGCGACCGCGGGGGGGCTCACTGGCGACGTAGACCTTGCCGTCGTCGAGACGACCCTGGTCGATCACCTTCAAGATCTTCGTGGTTCCGACCTTGGCGAGCTGCTTCCACTCGCGAAGCGCGCGCTCGGCCAACGCCGGCGACGGCAGCGCGGCGTCGCTCACCAGCACCAGGCGCACCGGTGTTCCATTCTGCAGATCCATCGCCGGGATGACGGTGCCGACTGCGATGTCGTGCGTCGGACCATTGGCGAGGAAGCGACCGGCAAATGCTCGCGGCGCGTCGATCTGCGTCGCGTTGTTGTTGAGCGCTGCCACAGGCGCGAGCTTCGGAGCGGCGAATGGGACAGGTGCCGCGACCGGAGCAGCCGGCGCAATGTCCGGAGCAGGCGCGCGAACGACTGCCGGAGCGGCGGCTTGGATCTTGGCGCCACAGCTAGGGCAAAACTTTGCATCATCTGGAATTTCGGTCGGGGACTTACAAACACTGCAGGTCAGGGGCAATGGGCCCTCCGCACATCGGATCGAGGCAGGATTGTAGCCTGAAACCGAGATGTTCTCAAAGGTCGCCTTATTAATAGGCAACCTTTGAGCCGCAGCAGGACTACGGGTTCGCCTACGCCTTGGGGGCGACGGGCTTGCCGGACTCGCCGCACGCAGCGAAGAGCTGCGCAGCCGAAGGCGTCGAGTTGCGCGCGTCGCGATTCTTGCGCTTGCGACCCATGTTGCCGTGCGCGCGCTTGCGCTTATTCGTGGATGCAGTGGTGTTGGATGCCATCGTCGATTCCTTGCGTGATTCCTTGCGTTATGTGGGCCGCTTTGGCCCGAGACCCGAAAAGGGAAGGCAACCTATCGAGACGGCAGCTCTTCGTCAAGCGGCTTGGAGATCCGGGGGTGGCGACTCGGGCTACGTCAGACCCTATTTAGGTGTCACCTGTCCACTACAGACGCCCCCAGAAGTTATCCACAGCCCTTTATTGTCATATGCTTAGCTGTACTGTCAGGTGGCACACAGGGTGCAAAGTCACAGATACATGGCCTCCCAGGTTTCTACGTTTCACTCCATCAACCCCGCCACCACGGTTCCTGCATCGGTCGATCCCCTCATTGGTACGTCGGTCGGAGGGTGGCGCCTGGAGCGCTGGTTGGGCGGTGGCAAGTCCAACCGGGTGTATCGCGCTCGCCACGAGCGGCTCAATCGCCGCGCCGCGGTGAAGCTGCTCGACTCACGCCTGGCCAAGGACAACGAGGCCGTCTCCCGCTTCTTCTGCGAGGCCCGCGCGGTCGCGGAGCTCGGTGCCGACCACCTCGTCGATATCTTCGATTTCCTCTACGACCCCAACCGCGGTCAGGTCGCCTACGCGATGGAGCTCCTTCGCGGCCGCGACCTCCGCAGCTTGCTCGACGACAAGAAGCGCGTCTCGCCTTCCCGCGCAGCTCGCATCGCAGCGCAACTGTGCGAGGCGCTCGGTGCCATCCACAAAGTGGGTGTCGTCCACCGCGACCTGCGTCCCTCCAACGTGATGCTCATTCGTCGTGGCGGTGATCCCGACTACGTGAAGCTCCTCGACTTCGGCCACGCGCGCTTCCCCGGCAAGGTCCGCCACTCCACCGACGCCGGCGCGCAACTCGGTAGCCCGCTGTACATGGCGCCAGAGCAAGCCGCGAGCCCGGATGTCGACGGCCGCGCCGATCTGTACGCCGTCGGTTGCATCCTCTTCCACATGCTCACCGGGGCGCCGCCCTTCCGCGGGACCACGGCCGAGGAGATCATCGCCAAGAAGGTCAGTGCCACCCGCGCGCCGAACCCCGTCGGTGACCACGGAGCCGGCGAAGTGCCGATCGCGCTCGGCACCATCGTGCAACGCCTCATGGCTCGCGACCCCGCCGATCGCTTTCCCGATGCTGCCAGCGCACGCGCGGCGCTTCTCGCCGGCGCCGAGCTGGATCCGTGGTCGGGCGACGACCGCACGATGGCCGTACCGCCGCTCGCACCCCAGAACGGGAACCACATCCGCGAGCGCGCGAAGTCCTACGGCCTCGGTCTCGCGTTCGCGGCGGGCCTTGCATCCGGCCTCATCCTCGCCTTCGTTCGCTGAGGGCGCTACATGCGCGTTACGGAATAGACCCCACCGACACGTTGTAGCGCGCGCATCACGCTCTTCAGCTGCTCGAGGTCGCGCACGCCGAACGAGAACGTGTTGAGCGCTTTGTTGTCGTCCATCGCGCGGCAGTTGGCCTGCGAGATGTTGACGCCGAGGTCGTTGAACGACTGCGACAGCGACGCGAGGATGCCCGGCTTGTCGGCCGACACGACCTGAATGGAGACCGGACGCGTGGTCTTCATCTCACCACCCCACTCGACGGCAATCTTGCGATCGGGATCGAGGTCCAGCGACTTGCGACAGCCGAGCTGATGCACGGTCACGCCGCGGCCGATGCTGATGAAGCCCACGATCGGATCGCCCGGTACGGGTGAACAGCACTTCGCGAAGCGCACCATGACGTCGTCTTCGCCAGCCACCTTGATGCCGGCGGACGCCTTGTTGGGACGGCGCGGTGCCACCACACTGCGCAGCAGGCCGACGACGGGATTCTCCGACGGAGGCGAGTCGGCCAGTGCGCGGCGCTTCTCCTCCGGGATGATCTGCTCGATGACGTCGGCGGGCAGGATCTTGCCGTAGCCGACGGCGATGAGGAGGTCGGCCGCCATGTTCGACTTGAGCGCCGTGGCTGCACGATCGAGCTCACCACTCTTTTCGACCTTGGCGAACGAGTAACCGTACTTCTTCAGCTCGCGCTCGACGAGCTCACGACCGAGCTCGCGGCTGCGATCGCGTTGCTCGGTGCGCAGGTACGTTCGTATCTTCGCCTTCGCCGACGACGTGCTGCAGAACTTCAACCAGTCCTTGTTCGGCTTCTGGTTGGGGGAGGTGAGGATCTCGACGGTGTCGCCGTTGCGCAGCGTGTAGCGCAACGGAACGATGAGCCCGTTCACGCGCGCGCCGGAGCAATGGTTGCCCACCTCGGTGTGGATCGAATACGCGAGGTCGATGGGATTCGCGCCCTTCGGCAACGCCTTCACGTCGCCCTTCGGCGTGAACACGTAGACCTCGTCGGCGAACAGATCGATCTTCACCGACTCGATGAACTCGGTCGGATCCGTGAGGTCGCGCTGCCAGTCCATCAGCTGACGCAGCCACGCGAAGCGCTTGTCGTCCTTGCCATCCTTGCCCGGCTGCGCGACCGCGCGACCTTCTTTGTAGGCCCAGTGCGCGGCAATCCCTTGCTCGGCGACGCGGTGCATCTCGTCGGTGCGGATCTGGACTTCCATGCGCTCGTTGCGCGGGCCGATCACCGATGTGTGGAGCGACTGGTACATGTTCGGCTTCGGCAGCGCGATGAAGTCCTTGAAGCGACCAGGAATCGGGGTCCACTTCGAGTGAACCACGCCGAGGGTCGCGTAGCAGTCGCGGATGTCCTTCACGATGACGCGGAACGCGACGATATCGAACAGCTGCTCGAGCTCGCGCTCCGTCTTGCGGATCTTCTGCCAGATGGACCACATGTGCTTCGGCCGGCCGTACACCTCGGCCGTGACCCCCGCCTCGACGAGCTCCGCCTTCAGCACGTCGTTCACGTCGATGATGTAGCGCTGTCGCTCGCGGTGATACACCTCGAGCTTGCTCGACAGCTCCTCGAACTCTTTGGGGTAGAGGTACTTGAAGCTGAGGTCCTCGAGCTCGATCTTCACCCACTGGATCCCGAGGCGATTTGCGAGCGGTGCGTAGATCTCGATGGTCTCGCGGGCGATGCGTTCTTGCTTCTCCGGCGACATCGCGGCGAGCGTCCGCATGTTGTCGGTGCGGTCGGCGAGCTTGATGAGAATCACGCGAATGTCGCGCGCCATCGCCAGCAGCATCTTGCGGAAGTTCTCCGCCGCGGCTTCCTCGCGGTTCTGCCACGGGATCTTGCCGAGCTTGGTCACCCCCTCGACGAGGAAGGCGATCTCCGAACCGAACAAGCGCTCGAGCTCGGCCGTGGTGGCTGACGTGTCCTCGACGCAGTCGTGCAGCAACCCGGCGCAGATCGACGGCACGTCGAGCTTCAGCTCGCTGATGAGGCCTGCGACGCCGAGCGGATGAACGACGTACGGATCTCCCGAGCGCCGCAGCTGCCCATCGTGTGCCTTGGCGGCGAACTCGTAACAGCGGCGAATGAGGTCGATGTCCGCGCCCGGATGGTACCCCTGCACGCGGTCGACGATGTCGGTGATCTGCAACAAGGCTAGTCGCTCATTCTAGTGCGGAAACAACGTTTGCGCGCGGGCCGAGCGCTTGGAATCGCTGGGCGATAGCGTTACGAACCGCGATGAGCCGCTACGATCCGGACGGCGCGGGCTTGGCGCCACCGTCGGCGCGACGCTCCGCCTCGCGTACCAGGCCTTCGGCGACGTAGCCGACGCGATCGATGTTGCACTGCGCGGCCAGATAGATGGCCCGGAGCCGATCATAGGCGCGCGGCAGGTCGTCGTTCACGATGAGGTACTGGTAAATGCCGTACTGTCCGAGCTCATCGCGCGCCTTGGCCAGGCGGCGCTCGATGACGTCCGGCTCGTCGGTGGCCCGCTGACGCAAGCGGCGCTCGAGCTCGGCGAGCGAAGGAGGCAACACGAACACGAGCAAGGCCTCGCGCTCGAAGCTGGCCTTCAGCTGTCGCCCGCCCTGGTAGTCGATGTCGAACAGCACGTGGCGTCCACCCTCGAGTGCCTGCTGGACCGCCTCGACGGTGGTGCCATAGCGGTTGCCGTGCACCTCGGCCCATTCGGCGAACTCTTCCCGCGCAACCATCGCGTCGAACGCGGGGCGATCGACGAAGTGATAGTCGATGCCCTCCTCTTCGCCACGTCGCTGCGCACGCGTGGTGTACGACACCGAAAAGACGATGTCGGGAAATTCTTCGATGAGCCGGCGACACAACGTGGTCTTGCCGGCGCCCGAGGGCGACGACACGACGATCAACAACCCTCTGGCCTTGTGCTCGCTCACCATCTCACTCCACGTTCGCTGCCTGCTCGCGGAATCGCTCGAGCTCGGCCTTCATGTCGATCACGCGCCTCGTGATGTCCGCCGACTGCGACTTGCTGCCGATCGTGTTGATCTCCCGCAGCAGCTCTTGCAGCAAGAAGTCGAGCCGCCGACCCGCCGGGACGTCACCGCGCAACAAGCGCCGAGCCTCGTCGAGGTGCGCGTCGAGACGAACCAGCTCCTCGGTAATATCGAGGCGCTCGGCCAGCAACGCCACTTCCTGCGCGAGCCTCTGCGGATCGATCGCGGCCACCCCCGCACGGCCCTGCAGCAACGTCTCGAGCCGCGCGCGCAGGCGCTCGGCATGGGCCTGCGGCTCGCTTTCCGCGAGCGCGCCAATCTCTCCGCGCAGCCTCACCAGCGTGTCGACGCGACCGGCAAGCTCGCGCCCGAGCTCTTCGCCTTCGCGCGCGCGGTTCACGATCAACGCGTCTACCGCGGCGGCGACGGCAACGCGGGAAGCGCTCACGTAGTCGGCGCGTGGCGTCTCTGCTGCGCGCGTCCGCACGACGCCCGATTGCGACGACACCATCTGAACCGTGACTTCGCCCGCGAGCTGGAGCTTGCTCTTGAGCTGGCTCAACGCGGCGAACCAAACTTGCGCGCGGTCCTCGTCGATGAGCGCACCCGCGACGGCTTGGGCGTCGGGACCTTCGCTCTCGTCGCTCTCTTCGCGCAAGAACAACGAAACCGCGCCGCGCTCCAGCTTGCCCCGAACGAGCTTGCCCAGCTCGGCCTCGAGCTCGCCGTCCTCGCGACCGAGGCGTACCTTCACCTCGAGGAAGCGGTGGTTCACCGAGCGCAGCTCGGCCACCATGCGACGCCCGAGGAGCGGCGCCTCCGAGCGACCGAAGCCCGTCATGCTGTGCAAAGCCAAGGGCTTCAAACCTTTGCGGGGACTGTATGACTTTTGCGGTACCAGGCGATGGTGCGCTCGATGCCTTCGGCGAACTTCACCGCGCCGGTGTAGGCCAGCATGCGCTTCGCCTTGTCGATGTCGGCGAGCGAGTGGCGGATGTCCCCAGTGCGCGCGGGCTCGTGCTTGGGCGCGATGTCCACGCCGGTCGACTTGGCGACCGCAGCGACGACCCCGAGCAGCGAAATGGCTTCGCCGCACGCGACGTTGAAGACCTCGCCAGACACCCCCTCGGCAATGCAGGCACGCAGGTTGGCCTCGACGACGTTGTCGATGAAGCAGAAGTCCCGCGTCTGTCCGCCATCGCCGAAGATGGTCGCAGGCCGGCCGGCCAGCGCCGCCGTGACGAAGTTCGGAATGACGGCAGCATATTGAGACTTCGGGTCTTGGCGAGGACCGAACACGTTGAAGTAGCGCAGCGCCACCGTCGGGAGGCCGTAGCAGACGTGGAACACCTTCAGGTAGTGCTCGCAGGACAGCTTCTGCGCCGCGTACGGCGAGAGCGGGTCCGGCGTCATGGTCTCGACCTTCGCTTCGCCGGGCGTCTTTTCGCCGTACGCGGACGAGGATGCAGCGAACACCACGCGCTTCACCTTCGCGTCGGCGGCCGCCTTCAATAGATTGACCGTGCCATGCACGTTCACGGCGTCGCTCGTGACCGGATCCTCGACGGAGCGTGGGACCGACGGCAACGCGCCCTGGTGCAGCACGTAGTCCACGCCGGAGATGGCCTTCGCGATGGTCACCGGATCGGTGATGCTGCCCTCGATCAGCGTGAAGCGACCTTCGGCGGTGGCGTCGTCGAGCCCGACGAGGTTCTCTCGCCGGCCGGTCGAGAAATCGTCGAGCGCGCGAACGCTGTCGCCGCGCGCCACGAGCGCGTGGCAGAGGTTGGAGCCGATGAACCCGGCCCCGCCGGTGACGAGAAAAGTTGCCATGGCGCGGTGTTTTACCGTGCATGGGGCCCGTACGTAAAGGACGCATGTCGCGCGCGATCCCGGCGGAGCCATCAGGAACAGCCACCACGAACGGCGATCACGAACAGCCATGAACGCTGGGATACACCCGTCTGTGCCAACGGTGGGTTACGCCGTGCCGCGCAAGGTCTTAACTACCTGATCCATAACACTCCTAAACCAACCGGCGCACGGCACGGAAGCTGTACTGCATCGACCGAGATTTGGAGGGTTCATGATCGTACTCGGGAGCAAGCTCGGTCGCAGAATCGTCAGCATCGGTACTTCAGCCGTGTTGCTGACTTCGATCTTCTGCACCAACGCCATCGCGCAGACCGCGCCTCAACCCATCGACCCGTACGTCGCACCGCCGCCCGCGGCTGCCCCAACGCAAGCTGCCACACCGCCGGTTGGCAACTCGGGCGGCAACAACAATACGGTCACGGCGAACCCGAGCAACACCAACGACAACCGTTCCTCGGCGACGGTCACCAACAACAACACAATCTATATCTACCCACCGACGGTGACGCCGCCGGCACCGCCGCCCATTGCAGCGCCGGCTCCGCTCGTGGGCGCACCGAGCATGGGGCTCCCGCCCTTGATCCCGCCGCCGGCGATCGCAGCGCCGTATCGTGGGCAGCGCATCCGGCTCAACTGCGCCGAGCTGTGCGCGCGTCCGCAGCCGCCGCTACAGCCGCGCCTCGGCTCCTATGGCTCCTACGGCGCCCAGCCGCTCGAGCGCGTGCGCCGCGTCTCACTCGGCGGACATGTCACCGCGTTCGGCATGGCCAACCAACCGCTCGCGGGCTGGGGCACGCTCTACGGCGGCGGCATCAACCTGACGTTCCGGTCGCGTGGTCGCTTCGGCTTCGAGCTCTCGCAGGACTTCCTGCGCGGCAACCTGCGCCACGGTGACGCCGGCCTCGCACTCACCCGCCAGAGCTTCCCGTTCGAGTTCACGTTCCGCGGCTACATCCTGCCGAACAGCGATCGCCACCACTTCAACATGTACTTCGGTGGCGGCCTCGGTGCGATGGCGAGCCGCGTGGAAGTTCCCTTCGGCAACGGCGAGAGCAACACGCAGAACTTTCTCGAGTGGATGATCCACGCCGACGTGGGCGCCGAGCTCCGCTTCAAGTGGATCGCGCTCGGTCTCGACGGCCGCGTCACCGGCCTAGTCCGTGACAAGTTCTACGGCGACGCCGGCTACTATCGCGGCGTCAGCGACGGACCGGTCCCCGCTTCGACCTGGGGCGTCGAAGGCCGCGGCTACCTCAACTTCTGGTTCTAGTCGCAACCTTCATCGTTGCGCGAGGACGGCAGTGCTGGTGTCAGCACTCGCCGTCTTCGCGCTTTCCGCGAACTCGCGGAGCATGCGATCGAGCGTGACGTAGCGGATGGGCTTCGCCTCGATCTTGGCGGTCGCGACATGCGAGGAGTGGCTGGGCTTCGCGTAGACGAACGCGACGGCGAGGAGCAGCGGAGCGACGAAGGCGAAGCGGAATGCGGTCTTCATGGGTCACCTGGGTGGGATTTGTACCTACATCATCCTACCCAGACGTGTGGCCCGCAAGAAAACTGCTGCGCCTTAGTGAATCACCCACAAAATCAACACATTGATTACAGTTGTGACCAGGGATCCAACGAGCGCGGAGCCGAAGCCCTTCGTCTCGATTCCGCTCACGAGCTTGTTCGCGAGTAGCCACAAGATCGCGTTGATGACGAGTACGAACAAGCCGAACGTGAGCAACACGAATGGGAACGACAGGAACATGAACAAGCCGAAGAGCAGCTTGTCGAGGACCGCGAGGACGAGCGCGAAGACGACAGCGCTGCCGAACGACTTCACGCGGATGCCGGGTACGATGCGCGCGGTGAGCAGCACGGCGACGGCGAAGACGAGCAGGTGAATGATGTGGTTGATCACGTCGGTTCCTCCGAGTAGCCGCACAAGATAATCACCCCTCGGGCGTCGTCCAGGTGCTCAGGTGCTGAGCGCGTGCTCGAGGCCGCCGGCGTGCGCGTCGAATAGCGCGTGGACATCGGCATCGATGGCGGGCTTGCCAGCGACGGTGATGGTGAGCCTTCGGCCCGATGTCGCGCCGAGCTTGTGCAGAGGTGCGCCGTGCTCGGCCGCGAGCTTGGCGACGGCAGCCTCGTCGTTCGGGTGGAACGCGATGACGATGCGCGACGGCGCCTCACCGAACAACACGTCGGCGACGGAAACGCCGGAGAGTAGATCCACGACCGCGCCGACGGCTGGATCTCCGAAGCAACACTCGGCGAGCGCGACCGCCAAGCCGCCCTCGCTGCAGTCGTGCGCGCTCGCGAGCAACTGCGCCGCGACGAGCGCGCGACACGCCGTCCCGACGCTGCGCTCGCGATCGAGGTCGAGCCGTGGTGGGCGTCCCTCGATCGTGCCGAGCAACGTGGCTTGGTATTCGGAGCCGTCGAGGGTGCCTTCGCGCGACGTCACGTCGCCGAGCAGCGCGATCGTGAGGCCTGCTTGGAACGTGGGTCCGATGGCGTCCTTCGCGCGCGGGATGAGGCCCACCATGCCCACCGACGGGGAGGGAAAGATCGCGCGGCCGTCGGTCTCGTTGTAGAGCGAGACGTTGCCGGACACGACGGGCGTATCGAGCGAGCGGCAAGCGTCGCCGAGGCCGCGGATGGCCTCCTTGAGCTGGTGCATGATCTCGGGTCGCTCGGGATTACCGAAGTTGAGACAGTCCGTGATCGCGAGGGGTAACGCACCAACGGTACTGAGGTTGCGATACGCCTCGGCGACGGCGAGCTTCGCGCCTTCGTAGGCATCGAGAAAGCAGAAACGCGGGTTGCAATCAGTGGTGAGCGCGACCCCCTTTGCCGTTTCTGGATCGGCCGCACCGTCGAGGATTCGGACCACGGCGGCGTCGGCGCCTGGTCGCAGCACGGTGCCCAGACGCACCATGTGATCGTACTGATGAAAGATCATCGCCTTGCTCGCGATGTTCGGCGCGGCAAGGAGACGCGAGAGCGCGACGTTGTGATCCATCGGTGCGGCGACCGCTTTGCGCGCGCGCTGGTTGCGCTCCGCGTCGGTGGGAGGACGGCTCACGCGATCGTAGCGAACCCCTTCGGCCAGCGGATCGATCGGAAGGTCGACGATGACCTGGCCTTGATCGCGGATCACGATGCGACCGGAGTCGGTCACATGGCCGATGACGGCCGCGGCTAGATCCCACTTGTCGAAGATGACCTGCGCTTCTTTCTCGCGACCGCGCGCGACGACGGCCAGCATGCGCTCCTGCGACTCGGACAACATGATCTCGTAGCCGATCATGTTGGGTTCGCGACGCGGCACCTGGTCGAGGTCGAGCTCGATGCCCTTCCCTGCTCGGGCTGCCATCTCCACCGACGAGGAGGTGAGCCCTGCCGCGCCCATGTCCTGGATGCCGATGAGGGCACCCGACTGCATGAGCTCGAGGCACGCCTCGAGGAGCAGCTTCTCGGTGAACGGATCGCCGACCTGCACGGTCGGTCGCTTCGACTCCGAGTGATCGTCGAACTCGGCGGACGCCATCGTGGCGCCGTGTATGCCATCGCGACCGGTCTTCGCACCGAAGTACAGCACCGGGTTGCCGATGCCTTCGGCCACGCCCTTGAAGAGCCCGTTCGACTTCGCGAGCCCGACGGCCATGGCGTTGACGAGGATGTTGCCATCGTACGACTCGTCGAAGAACACCTCACCACCGACGGTGGGAACACCGAACGCGTTGCCGTAGCCCGCGATGCCGGCGACGACGCCAGGCAGGAGGTGTCGCGTCTTCGCAAGCGCCGGATTGCCGAAGCGCAACGAGTTCAGTGCCGCGATCGGACGCGCGCCCATGGTGAACACGTCGCGCAAGATGCCACCCACGCCGGTCGCTGCGCCTTGGTAGGGCTCGATGAACGACGGATGGTTGTGCGACTCCATCTTGAACACGATGCATTGCCCATCGCCGATATCGACGGCGCCTGCGTTCTCACCGGGACCTTGCACCACGCGCGGGCCCGTGGTGGGCAGCGTACCGAGGTGCTTGCGCGACGACTTGTACGAGCAGTGCTCGCTCCACATGACGGAGAAGATGCCGAGCTCGGTGCGCGTGGGCGTGCGGCCGAGGAGGCCCAGGATCTTCTCCCACTCGTCGACCGCGAGGCCCTGCTCACGGGCAGCAGCCAGTGTGCCGAGCGGTTCCCTCTGTGTGGCCTTGGGGGTGCTCGTCGTGGTCATGGGCGCGCCTCGGCGAAGCTCGTGGGAATGCGGCGACCGTCGCCGGCGAGGAAGCCGACGAGCGCTTCGAACAACTGGCGACCGTCGGTCGAACCGAGCGATGCCTCAGCTGCGCGCTCCGGGTGCGGCATGAGGCCCACCACATTGCCCCGCTCGTTGCATACGCCTGCGATGGCTTCGATGGACCCGTTCGGGTTCGCGTCGTGCGCACGCCCGCCGTGCGAGTCCACGTAGCGAAACACCACCTGCCCCGCTTTCTGCAGCGCGGCCGGATCGGGATGCACGTAACGACCCTCGGCGTGGGCGATGGGCATCTTGAGCATCCGGCCCGCCGGGATTCCGGCGGTGAACGGCGTGGCCTTCCCCTCGACCACGAGATGCACGTCCTTGCACGAGAAGCGCAGGGACTCGTTGCGGGTGAGCGTGCCCGGGAGGAGCCCCGCTTCGCACGCGATCTGGAACCCATTGCAGATCGCGAGCAGCGGTCCGCCCTTCTCGGTGAAGGCCTTCACCGCACCCATGATGGGCGAGTGTGCCGCCATCGCGCCCGAGCGCAGGTAGTCACCGTAGGAAAAGCCGCCGGGGAGGATCACCGCGTCACAGGCGGGAAGCTCGGCCGCCTTGTGGAAGAGCTTCGTGACGTCCGCGCCCATCACGCGTGCGCTCACGTGCACCGCGTCGTCGTCGCAGTTGGACCCGGGAAACGACAGCACGACCACCCTCATTCCTTCACCAGCTCCCAGCGGAATTGCTCGATGACGGTGTTGGCGAGGAGCCCTTCGCACATCTTGCGGAGGCGCGCATCGAGACCGGCTTGGTCCTTGGCCGCGGCCTCGGTGAGCTCGAGCTCGATGTACTTGCCGATGCGGGCGCTCGTGACCTCGTTGAAGCCGAGCCGGTGCAGCGCTTGGTTGACCGCTTGGCCTTGCGGATCCAGAACCCCCGACTTGAGAGTGACGAAGACGCGAACGATGAGCGGCTGAGCCATGAGCCTTAAGTCTCCTTGGGAAGTGCAGGCCAACTGCGGTGGCTTGCAACGATGCGGGAAAGGGGAGGCGCCGGATCGGCTTCGAACGCGCGGCCGGTCACGAGCTCGAACGCCGTGATGTAGCGACGCGCAGCCTCGACGCGGACGTCGTCAGGCAGGGCTGGTGGCGGACCGTCCCCCGCGTAGCCGAAGTCGGCGAGCCAACGACGAACGTATTCTTTGTCGAGGCTGCGCGGCTCTTCGGCCGCGGCGAGACGTTCCTCGTAGTCGGACGCGTGCCAATAGCGAGACGAGTCTGGCGTGTGAATCTCGTCGATGAAGCGGAGCTTCCCTTGCGGATCGCGACCGATCTCGTACTTGGTGTCGGCGAGGATGAGGCCATTCTTGAGCGCTCGCGCCTGGCCCAACGCAAAGAGCTTCTCGCACAGCGCTGCGCACTCGGCGAACGTGTCGGCATCGATGGCACCCCGCTCGAGTAGCTGTGCGCGCGAGACCGTCTCGTCGTGAGCGCCGTGCGCCGCCTTCGTCGAGGGCGTGAGCAGCACCATCGGCAAGCGCTCGTTCTTGCGCATTCCGTCTGGCAGCGCGTGCCCGGCGAACGTGCGCGCGCCCTGCTCGTAGTGCTTCCAGATCGACGTCGACGTGACGCCGGTGAGGTACGCGCGCATCACGAACTCGACGGGCAACGGCGTGCACTCGACGGCGCGGGTGACATTGGGGTCGGGCGTGTCGAGGAAGTGCGTGGGCAAGCCCGCTCGCTTCGCTTCGCCGAACCAGTGCGCCGCCAGCTGGTTGAGCACCTGCCCCTTGTACGGAATGGTTCCGAGCACCACGTCGAACGCGGAGATGCGATCGGTGACGACGAGGCTGCGAATGCCTGCCTTCGAGTAGGACTCGCGCACTTTGCCATGCGATGCGGTGCCCAGATCGGCGAGCGCTTCGTCGTCGGTACTCTCGAGCGTGCACTCCAGCATGCTGCGCAGCTGCGCTTCGCTCACCACTGTGCACCGGCCAAGGCGCGATCGACAATCGCCCCGCAGTGGCGCAAGTGGTGCTTCAGATCGAAGCATGCCGACAGCTTGTCGGCGGGAACGCGCGCATTGAGCTCGGGATCGGCGGTGAGCAAGGCCTGGAAGCTGCCCCCTTCGTCGCGCGCACGCAACGCAGACCGCTGCACGATCTCATAGGCTTGTTGTCGTCGGAGCCCAGTTGCGATGAGCGCCAGCATGACAGACTCCGAGAAGATGAGCCCCGCGGTGCGATCGAGGTTCTCGCGCATCCGCTTCTCGTGCACCACGAGACCGCTCACGAGGCCCACCGCACGCTGCAGCATGAAGTCGCAAAGCGAGAACGCATCGGGTAGGGCCATGCGCTCCACCGACGAGTGGGAGATGTCTCGCTCGTGCCACAGCGCGACGTTCTCGAGCGCCGCGCCCGCGTACGCGCGCAGCATGCGGGCGATGCCCGTGAGGTTCTCCGACAAGATCGGGTTTTTCTTGTGCGGCATCGCCGACGAGCCTTTTTGGCCCTTGCCGAACGCCTCCTCGGCCTCGCCCACCTCGGTGCGCTGGAGGTGACGCACCGTCACCGCGAGGCGCTCGATGCCGGTCCCCACGAGCGCGAGCGCAGACAGCGCCTCGGCGTGGCGATCACGCGCCACCACCTGCGTCGCGACGGTCTCTGCCTGCAGGCCCAGCGATGCGAGAGCGCGCTTCTCGATCTCGGGATCACCGGAGCCATAGCTGCCGACGGCACCGGCGATCTTGCCAGTCTTGATCTGTGCGCGAGCAGCCTTAACGCGAACGAGGTTGCGGTCGCTCTCTGCCACGAATCCGGCGAAGAGCACACCCGCGGTGATCGGCTCGGCGTGGATGCCATGGGAGCGACCGATCATCGGCGTCATCTTGTGCGCGCGCGCCTTGTCTGCGAGCGCATTGCGGACGGCGACGAGACCTTCCTCGATGAAGCCAAACGCACGGTCGAGCGTGAGCGCCGTCGCGGTATCGAGCACGTCCGATGACGTGAGACCGAGGTGGAGATAACGCGTCTCCGCGCCTCCCAGCTCCTCGACGTGCGTGAGGAAGGCGATCACGTCGTGGCGCGTGCGCTCCTCGATCTCCGCGACACGCGTGGGGTCGAGCTTGCCGCGCACCGTCGCCGCGAGACGATCGGCGACACCGGCCGGGACGGTGCCGATCGACTCCATGGCGCGGCAGGCGGCCAGCTCGACCTCGAGCCAGGTGTCCACCTTGGCTTGATCGGAGAACAGGGCACGAAGCGGAGGACGTGAATAGCGATCGATCATGGGTGTTTAACCAATGCTCATGGCGGTGAACAAAGAGAGCTGACGCGCACGACGTGCGACGAGGGGTAAGCGAACCTCGGGCGCGCCTGCCGAGGTTGCGATGACGAAGTGCGTGTCGGGCCGAAGCAGCGGTCGCAGGAATTGCTCGACCAACTCCGCCCGGTTGTTCTTCTGGGAGACGTGCGCCGCGATCACCATTTGTGGGTGCTCGCCTTGCTCGAGGATGAGCCGCAGCATCTCGCTCGATTGCTGGTTCGAGAGGTGGCCACGCGGACCTCTCACCCGTCGCTGGATGGAGATGGGGTACGGTCCATCCATCAGCAGGGTCGGGTCGTGGTTGGCCTCCAGCACCAGCACGTCGCAGCCCGCGTACGAACGCGCGATCCGACGATCGGCCTGGCCGCAGTCGGTGAGGATGCCCACGCGGTGGGTGCCATCGGACACGACGTAGCCGACGGTCTCGGCGGCATCGTGGATGAGCATCACGGGCTCGATGGTGAGCCGACCGACCTGCACCGGACGATCGGCAAGCACGCGCGTCCCGCTGATGCCTTTCTTGTTGAGTGTGGAGCCCGGTGCGAAAACGGGAGGGCCGAGGTCCCGCGCGCAGCCGACGTGATCGGAGTGCTCGTGGGTGACGAACAACGCGTCGATGTCGTCGAGCCGAGGGGCGCCATCCAGCGCGGCGAGGCGCTCGCGGATGGTCGTCGCCGACAGCCCTGCGTCGACGAGGATGCGCGTCGGCCTCTCGTCGGGCCGGCTCCCGCCAGATTCGACGAAGGCGACGTTCCCAGAAGATCCGCTGCCTAAGAGGGCGAGGCGCACAACGGCGTCGCTTATAGCAGATCGAACCGGACGGAAGCTCGTATACTGATGGGCAATACTCGTGGCGCGTCGCACTGCAGACGAAGAGGAAGAGACCCTGGTCGTGGATTCGGTGCTCGACCGAACCGTGCCGGCGCCAATCACTACGGTGCCAGTTTCCGTCGGCACCGACTTCAGCTCGGGGCAGTTCCGCACTCGCTACGCCTCCGAGGCGATGAGCCTCGCGGAGCGCTTCAACCTCGTGGTCGGCATGGCGCCGATCAAAGGACCGGTGCGCTACCGCGTCGAGCTGTCAGCACCGGACGGTCCCTCGACCGGAGGCGGCGAACAGTCGGTGCAACACATCAAGCTCATCCCCACCGACGGAGGGGCAACGCTGGTCGCGGGTTGGTGCAATACGGTGCTGCGGGCCACCGAGGTACGAAGCCTCGCGTACCTCGACCGCGAGCACCAACGCCGCTTTCATGGCTCGACGCTCGCGCCGCCTCCCCTGCCTTCGCTGCGGCTCGATGCTGCACACTACGACGAGTTGATCGACCGCTTGCGCGAGTTCTGCGTCGAGCAGGACTTCAAGCTGACCGTCGCCGAAGCCCCTGAAGGCCAGCCCACGCAGCTGCGCGCGCGGCCCACGCCGGCGAGCAACAGCGGCTCGTGGGCATGGCTGTTCCTGGTGCTGTTCGTGTTGTGCCTGGCGACCGGTGCGTTCCTCGTGTTGAAGAAGACGGGGCGCCTACCGCTTCGTCTCGGCGGCAAGAGCCAGGTCGGGAACCAGAGCCGCTAGCGCTTCGGGCGTATTCAGCGACGGTTCGTCGAGCACCTTCTCGAGCAGCCCGCGCAACACCTCTCCGACGACCGGCCCAGCGGGCTTGCCGAGGATGCGCATCACGTCGGGACCGCGCAGCGCGAGGTCGCCGACCTTCAGGGCCGAGGCCTTGGCGAGCTCCCGCGCGACCCGCGTCTCGAGCGCCTTCAGCTCGATCGCCGGATCTTCGTGGTGACCGCGTCCGGCGACGTCCGCTTCCCGTAGCATAAACAGCGGCTTCAGCTGATCCGCACCGACGCGGGTGATGAAGCGTCGCACCGAGCCGTCCGTCCACTCCGGCGTGTACCAGAACATGTGGTTGAGCACGAGACCCGTCACGCGGTCGCGGTCGCGGTTGGAGAGACGCAGCCGCTCGCAGATCTCGGTGGTCATCTTCGCGCCCACGATGTCGTGCCGGAAGAACGTGCGCTCATCCGGCGATCCCTCTTTCGGGGCCGCCGTGCGCGGCTTGGCGACGTCGTGCAGCAGCGCAGCGAGGCGCACCATCCACGGGCTCTCGTCGTCGACCCAACGCTCGGCGGCGTCGACGGTGGCGAGCGTGTGCTCCCACACGTCGTGTGCGTGGTGTTTGTTCTGCGAGAAGCCGATGCCCTCTTCGAGCTCGGGGATGATCTCGTGCAAGAGCCCAGTCGTGGCCAGGAGACGCAGCCCCACGGACGGTTGCCGCGCATCGAGGATCTTCAAGAGCTCGTCGCGAATGCGTTCGGCGGAGACCTTGCGGAACACGGCGAGGGTGAGCGGGATGGCCTTCTCGGTGCTCTCGGCCATGCGCATGTCGAGCTGGGCGCAGAACCGGACCGCACGCAGCGCGCGCAGGCCATCCTCGGAGAAGCGCTCCACCGGGTCACCCACCGCGCGGATGATGCCGGCCGCCAGGTCGCTGCGGCCCTCGAACAAATCGAGCAGCTGATCGCGCTCGGGATCGTACGCGAGCGCGTTGATCGTGAAGTCGCGCCGAGCGAGGTCGTCGCCGATCTCACGAACGAAAGACACGGTGTCGGGCCGGCGACCATCGGTGTAGCTGCCTTCGCCACGAAAGGTGGTGACCTCGACCGGTTCCCGACCCGCATCCGCGTCGCCGGGCCGGTCGACCATGATCGTCATGGTGCCGTGCTTCTCTCCGGTGGGAATGGTCTTGCGCGGGCCGAAGACCTTGCGCATCTCGTCGGGGGTCGCCGAGGTGGCGACGTCGAAATCCTTCGGATGCTTCCCGCGGCACAGGTCTCGGACAGCGCCGCCCACGAGCCACGCTGCGTAGCTCGCGCCTTGCAGCGCGCGAATCACCTGACGAATGTGCGACGGAACGTCGTCCGGGCGAGGCACGTTCATGATGGTCTACGGTTTTGTAATCGACGACGGGTGCATCGGCGCCAACATGGCTGGGTCCGTCTCCTCTTGCGGCGAGAGCGCCATGAAGCGCGCGGTGATCTCGCCGGCTTGATCCGCGAACTGATCGGCGTTGTCACGGTCACCTCGCCGATCGAGGACGCGCGAGTACCAGTGGTAGGTGCGCGCGAGCTCGAGCTCTGCACCGAGGCTGCGCAGCGTATCGATGGCATGCTTGAAGTGCTCGTCGGCCATGCGCGCATCGTCGTCGGAGAACCCACCGCGAGAGCACACGGCACCGAGCACACGGTGCGCCAAGGCGCTGGCCGAACGCGATCCCAGCTGATCGGCGAGCGTCAGCGCGTGCGTCCCCGCCTCTCGTGCCGCGCGATAGTCGCCGAGCTCGAGCATGATCTCGGCGCGAAGTCGCAACGCCTCGCTCTCGAGGAGGCGATCACCGAAGGTCTCGCACAGCTCGATGGCCTGGTCGAGCCTGGCGAGCGCATCGTTGCGCAAGGACAGCTGTGCCAACGCCTCGCCGAGGCGCGTGAGGATGGCGGCTTCTTCGAGGCGCTCGCCGGTGCGCTCGGCGAGCGCGCGCGCCTCCTCGAGCACGTCGACGGCGCGCCGTGGCTCGTCGCGATCGCGCCAAGCGGTGGCGACGGCGAGGAATGAATGCACCATGCCCTGCTGATCGCCGACCTCTCGACGCAGCCCCAACGCTTCCTGGAACCGCACCATCGCCTGGCCATGCCCACCCGAGGCCTGGTGCGCGAGCGCGAGGTTGTGCAGCGATAGCGCGATGGATCGCTTGTCGCCGAGCGCACGCCGAAGGTCGAGTGCGCGTGCGTGGCGCTCGAGCGCGTCCGTGTAGGCGCCACGCAAGAATGCGACGCGACCGAAGTCGTCTTCGACGCCGGCCACGCCGCGGATGTCGCCGGAGGAGCGGAACAGGGTGAGCGCTTGTGTGAGGTAGCGCTCCGCGTCGTCGAACTCGCCGCGCGCGCGGTGGATGCGTGCGATGCGACCGAGCGCGGCGCCGCACTTCGACACGTGGTCGAGTCGATACGCGACGTCGAGCATCTGGTTGAACGCGCCCAGCGCGTCCCCGAGCCGACCGGAGCGCTGCAACACGTCGCCATAGTTGTGCAGCGGGTCCATGCGCACCAAGGCTTCTTCAGCACCGACGAGCTTGAGCCCGCGCTCGTACAGCTCGACGGCAGCACCGTTGGCATACCGAGCACGCGCCTTGTCCGCGGCGGCGAAGTAGACCTCGGCGGCCCGCGTGACGAAGCCACCTCTCTCGTATAGCGCAGCCAGGTATTCGAGCTGCTCACCGGATTGACCATCACGCGGCATGCGGGTCTCGAGCCACTCGGCAGCCCGACGGTAGAAGCGGCGCGCGCGATCGGGTGTGATGAGCCGCAGCACCAGATCGTGCTCGAGGTTGTGCTTGAAGATGTACTCGGTCTCGCCCGGCACCGACGAGTCTGGCATCTGCAGGAGGTAGTCACGCTCGACTAGCTCCTCCAGTGCAGCCTCGATACGGGCGCGCTCTTCGATGCCGAAGGCGCCCGACGAGGTGGTGTGTGACACCGGGATGCCGCCGTCTCGGCCGAGCACGACCAAAGCGCCGAGCCAGAACACACTACCCAGCGTCGCAGCGCGCTCGAGCAGATCGCGCTCACCGTGCGAGAGCGCCGCGATACGCGCCTGGATGGCGCTCTCCACGCTCATCGGCAGCTCCACCTGCGCGGCCCGTGCCGCGTCGATGCGCCACCGCTCGCCCTCGTTGGTCTGCATGACCGAGATAGCACCGTTCGCGAGGAACAAGCGCACCAGCTCCTCGATGAAGTACGGATTGCCCGACGTGAGCTCCACACCATCCTCGACGAGCGCTGGAGGCAAGGGCTCGGCTTTGGCGAGGACCGTGCGCAACATCTTCGCGGCGTCTTCGCCGCGCAACGCATTCAGATCCACCCGGGTGTGATCGACATTGCCTTGGCCCCACCCAGGCTTGCGCACGAACAGCTCGGGGCGACCAGCGGCGAGGAGCATCACCGGCGAGCCACCCAGGCCCTCGGCGAGCTCGCTCAGGAGATCGAGCGAGAAATCGTCGGCCAGGTGGAGATCGTCGAAGGAGAGGATGATGGGCGAGCGCTCCGCGTCGAGCTCGAGGAAGCGACGCAAGACGGTGCGCGCGATCGCCTCGTCGTGGCGATGGTCGTCACCGAACGAGACGGCGCGGATGAATGCATTATCGGCGGTCTTGAGGTCGAGGAACCGCCCGAGGAAGTGCATGACCTCGGTCATGCGCCGGTCGTGAAACACGTCGGTGACTTGAACACGCACCTTCTCGAGGCGCTGCGTGTCGTCGTCGGATTCGATGATCGCAAAGCGGTCCCGCAGCAACCGTTGGACGAGCGCGTAGGAGCCACCATTCGCTATCGCGCGCCCGCGGTACACGCGGGGCCGACCGGGCGTTCCCGCGGGTTGCCGCCCGAGCAGACGACCGAGCCACTCGGAGACCAACCGCGACTTCCCGACGCCCGCGGGCCCGAGCACCGTGACGAGTTGCGGCGCTTGATAGTCGACCGCGCGCAGGAAGATGGCATCGAGCTGCCCCAGCTCCTCGTCGCGACCGATGATGGCGTGCGTGGTGACGTTGACGCGATGCGCGCCGGTGTTGCCTGTACGCGTCATCCCACCCGTCCCACCCGTTGAGGGTCCGACCGCCGCAACTGAGCCCGTCGTCGTCGCAGCAGGTCCCCGCGCCGGGTGGGCCCCCATCTGGTCATCACCGCTCATGACAGCCCCACACCACACCTCGCCTGGCTTCGCGCACGAGGCCGATAGTACAGCCACTCTCACCTGGTTGCTCGCCCGCGTTGACACGCCGGGCGCGGCCACCTGCTACCCGGGGCCTGTTCGGTGGAGGTGATCGGTGGCTCGGCACAGCGGTAATGCGCAAGATGCTGCGCGGTTGCGACAGGTTCGCGACGCGATGGCGTTGAGCCGCCGAGAGCTGGCCACGTCGCTGGACGTGGCAACGGGCGCCGTTGCACAGTTTGGAGAGCGGAGCCCGCGTTGTCCGGGTTCCCCGACTCGGCCTGTCTGGCCTCGAGCTTGGACGGTACAACGTGCTCGCTTTTGCGCGCCTCGCCAGCTCACGGGTGGGGTCAAGTGACCAAATCCGCAGGGGCTTTTTGTCTCCACTTCGGGCTGTTTCGGCGTATTCGTCGCACTCAATTTCATGCCTCCAAAGGATCTCTCACCCTCTGAAGATCACGCAAAGTGTCGAGAGTAAAACTTTTACATGCGATCACCCTGCGCCCGTTGCGGTTGCACCCGGTCGTTGGCACACGTGCTGCACTAGACGGGGTCATGCGCAACGTCACCGCTCTGCTCATCGTCTTCCTCACCTCGAGCGCCCAGGCCAATCGCTTCATCGCTGCCAGAACTGTCCTCGGTTCGACAACCGTGAGCGTCACCCGGAACGTCTCCGGCACTTTCGATCGAGATCGGACCGCCGACCTCGGGCGCACCGGCACGGGGCGCGTGCAGGTGATTCTCGCCGCCAACGTGCCTGGTGGCGTGCGCGCCATCGTCGAAACGACCAAATCGCGTGACCTCTTCCCCAAGAAAACGGTAGAGGCTCGCATCAGTCATCGCAGAAACGCGGGGTACGAGCGGATCACGCAGAGCGGAAAAAATGTCGTCGTCCAGAGCGTCGCGAGCGTCGAGGGGAAGCTTGTGACCACCTCGACGCCGTTCACCGGCCGGAACGCCATCCATCAGGCGATCAACTTCGCCAACAATCGGCTGAGCGACCAGCTCGAGTAGATCGCGCGAGCCAAACAGCTTCGCCGCCACGCGCGCGCCTTCGAGTACCTCGGCGGCGTGCCTGTAGCCGTGGTCCCCGACCCGCTCAAGAGCGGCGTGACGACGGCGTGCTGGTACGAGCCGAAGATCCAGCACACCTACGAAGAGATGGCCGAGCACTACGGGCTCGACGCCACCACAGAGACCCCATAACGGATATTTCGACGCGGACGAACTAGCGGTGCGGTCATTGACTCGTCGCTGCGAAGCGAGATCTGGCCCATGTCGTTCTCGCAGTACGATCCCGTCAAAATGGGCTGGGACACGAGCGTCGGCCTCGCCCGCGTCGATCTACGACACCACCGAGCTCGGCTACTCGAACGAGGGCCGTACGTACGGGGATGGTGGATTGTCCGC
This sequence comes from Myxococcales bacterium, assembly GCA_043741435.1. GTDB lineage: Bacteria > Myxococcota_A > Polyangia > Palsa-1104 > Palsa-1104 > JBDTCO01. The sequence goes on along the minus strand of JAYUBF010000235.1, from coordinate 46,062 downwards.
AACCGAGCGCGCCGCGCTTCTCGAAAACTAAGGACGCTCTGGACTACGCTGTAGCGTCTCTGCGTGCTCGCCAGGGGCTGGTGGCTTCGGGTATAATGCCGGGGCCGTGCATCTTTCCCAGACGATCAACAGCGGTGCAGGTGCTACACGCTTCCTCGGGCTCGCTGTCGCACTCGTCTTCGGGCTCGCGCTGAGCGCGTGCACGGTCGACGTCGGGCCGCAGCTCGACCCGCCGCAAGGTTGCAACGCACCGACGGCGTTCTTCGCGAGTGACGTGTGGCCGAAGTATTTCGCGACGTACAGCTGCGGACAGTCCACCTGCCACGACTCGCAGTCGGGCCGTGGCTATTTTCGTTTGATGGACGTGTCGGCCGTCACGGCGCCGAACCCGATGGCCCCGCTGAGCGCCTGGCCCTTCGAATGGCAACAGAACCTCCGCAACGTGCAGCAGAACCTCTCGTGCTCGGATCCGACGAACAGCCTCGTCTTGGCCGTACCGTCGGGCCGGTCCATCCCGCACCCGCCTGGTCAGACAGTGACCAACGTTCCCGACGCGGACGCGCTCTTCACGCAGTGGCTAAAGTGACCTCACGATGATCGTTCGCGTTCGTCGCCACCTGGCGACCTGGATCGCGCTCGTCGTTTGCTTGCTGTTGGCCGTCTCGCCGAGATCTGCGTCGGCCAAGGGCTCGGCACATCTGCGCGTGATCGTCCCGCGCGCGCCCGTGCGAACCGGTCCGGGCTTCGCGTATCGCGAGCTCTACCGCGCCGAACGGGGCGAGGTGTTGGCCGTCACCGATCGCAACGGAGCGTACTGGTTCCGCGTCTCGCTCCCCGACGGACGCTTCGGCTGGATCTACGGCGAGCAAGCCTTGCCGTTCGAGGTGCAGACCGAGGGCTCACGCGCCTCGCGTGCATGGGCGGCGTTCAAGAACGCGATCTTCTCTCCCTCGCCCGTGCCCGGTTCGCACGTTGGGTTGTCCTTCTCGGGCGGCGCGCTCGCTGGCGAAGGCATGTTCTTGTTCCGTCCGTCGGTCACCCTCGACTCGCACTTCGCGCTCGAAGCCCATATCGGCGAAGCCGTCGGCAAGGACGGCTCGCTGCTGCTCTACGGCCTCGGCGGAAACATCTACCTGTGGCCCGCGGGGCCGGTCATCCCATTCGTGTCTCTAGGCGCGGGCGGGGCCACGTCGTTCCCGAAGGTGAACGGCGTCACGCAGGCCTCGAAGACCCAGTTCGCGCTAGACGCTGGAGGCGGCCTGATGTTCGTCATCCGTAAGGGCATCGTGCTGCGCTTCGACGTTCGCAACTACACGCTGTTCACCGCCAACTCGACCGAGAACCGCCGGGAGTACTCCGGCGGTCTCGCGGTGTTCTTCTGATGACGAGGCTCTCCATGCTGAAGCGCACCTTCCTCGTCGCGATCGTCGCCCTGGCCTCCGTCGGCATGACCGGGTGCGGTCGCTACGCCGTACGCCCCGATGAAAAAGAGTTCCTCGCCGATCGGATCATGCAGCCCGACTACGACGCAGCCGACAACGCCGTCGAGCAGCACACTCTCAGCAACCGCGAAGCCGCCCAGGGCGGCTACGGCGCAGCGGGTGGAGGCTGCGGATGCAACTGAGCTTGCGCACCCGCCGTGTGACGATCGCATCGCTGCTCGTTGCAGCGACCGTGACCGTGCCGCGCGTGGCGCCGGCCGAGAATCGCGCGGACTTCAAGCTCAACTACTTCGTCGAGCCCACGAAGGTGCAGAGGCTGAACGTCATCATCCCGCAACTGTCGGTGAACGTGGACGTGCACCCGAACGTCTCGGTCAACATCGGCTACGACGCCGACATCGTTACCGGCGCGACGCCGCGCGTGTACGGCGCGCAGGTGGATGCGGTGAGCTCGGCGACCAAGTTCAGCGACGTGCGTCACGCGCCCCATGCAGGCATGGAGTTCCGCATCGGACCGACCTCACTCGGCGTCGGCTACACGTTCTCCACGGAGAATGACTACCGGTCCCATGCCCTCGACGTGGGCGCGAAGGTCGACCTCTGGGGCAAGAACACGGCGCTCAAGCTCGGCTACTCGCACAACTGGGATCAGGTATGCGACGTCGACAATCGCGGCGCACAACCGCTCGAGCGACGATCGCTCGGATCGTCCGATGGTTGCTTCAAGGACTCGCCAGGCCTGCGCCTCGAGCCGGTGGCGATCGACGGCTACTCGATCGCCCTCTCGCAGGTGTTCCATCCGAAGGTGTCAGGCGACATCACGACGTCGTTCCAGGTGCTCGACGGGTTTCAGAGCAATCCGTATCGCCGTGTGCGCTTGTACCTCGGCACCGTCGAGGCGCAAGAGTCGGTGCCGACGCTGCGCCAACGCGTGGCCGTACAAGCTCGCCTACGCCTCGCGGTGCCGAAGGCCAAAGCTGCCCTCCAGATGCTCGGTCGCTTCTACTGGGACACCTGGGGCATCAAGTCCGCGACGGCGGAGATCAGTTGGGAGCAGTACATCGTTCCGCAGCTCCTGCTCGGCATTCGAGCTCGCTACTACCAGCAAGGGCGCGCGGTGTTCTATCGCGATGCAGGCGAGAAGCAGTCGTACGAGTCCGTGGGCCCGGTCGGCCAGTTCTTCACCGGGGACCGCGAAATGTCGCCGTTTCGCGACTACCTCATCGGGGCCAAGCTGTCGTATCTGAAGTTCGCCAACGAGAAAGGCAAGGTGGGCAAGGTGTTCCAGTCCATCGACGTCCACCTGAAGGCCGAGCTCATGGGCTATCAGTCGATGACACCGTTGCCGCCGAACCTGCCTCGCTCCGACGGTGTGATCGACGCCATCATCGCGCAACTGGGCGTCGCCCTACTCTGGTAAAGCCGCCTACGCGACGATGTTGTGTTTCTTGAGCAGCTTGTGGAGGTACTTGCGATCCATGTCGGCCTCGCGAGCAGCGCGCGAGATGTTGCCCTGCGATTGCTCCATCAGCCACGTGAGGTAGCGGCGCTCGAAGTCGTTCTCGAAGCGCTCCTTGTTCTCGCGATAAGACAGCTTCTCCTCGAACGCGGGCGCTAGGGTGGACTCCGTCTGCGAGCTCTGTGGCGAGGCGATGAGCCGCACCGGTGAATCGGCGTTGTCGCGCTGGGCCATGTAGAAGCCGCGCTCGAGCACGTTGCGCAGCTCACGCACGTTGCCAGGCCAATCGTGGTTCGCGAGGCTCGCGAGAGTGGCCGCGTCAGGCTCGGTGAGGGCCTGGCCACCCTGGTTCATCTTCTTGAGGAATACATGCACGAGTAGTGGAAGGTCTTCCTTACGCTCGCGCAGCGCCGGGACCCGCACGGGCACCACCGACAAACGGAAGTACAGGTCCTCGCGGAACTTGCCGGCCTGCACCTCCTTGAGGAGGGTCCGCTTGGTGGCGGCCAGCACGCGGATGTCCACCTTGATGGTCTTGTTGCCGCCGACACGACGGATCTCGCGTTGCTCGATCACGCGCAGGAGCTTGGGCTGCAGATCGAGCGACAGCTCCCCGAGTTCGTCGAGGAAGATCGTGCCGCCGTTGGCCATCTCGAACGCACCGATGCGCTGCGCTTGCGCGCCGGTGAACGAGCCTTTCTCGTGGCCGAACAGCTCGCTCTCGATGAGATTGCCGGCGACCGCGCCACAATCGACGACCACGAAAGGCGCGTCTTTGCGGCGTGACAGCTGATGGATCGTGCGCGCGACGAGGTCCTTGCCCGTGCCTGTCTCGCCCTCCAGCAACACGGTCGCTTCCGTCGGGGCAATGCGCTCGATGAGCCCGTAGATCTCGCGCATCTTGAGCGAGCGCCCCACGAGCTCTCCGAGCGCTTCCTTGTCGGAAGGCAGAATCTCGATGCGCTCTTCGAACGGCGTGAACTTGAGCTGCACCGTGCCCACCGAGATCACGCTGCCCGTGCGAATGTAAGCTTCGCGGATCTCCGCGCCGTCGAGAAACGTGCCGTTCGTCGACTGGAGATCTCGGAGCAGATAGCCCTTGGGGTCACGGATGATCTCGCAGTGGATGCGACTCACCGTTTCTTCGGAGAGCACGATGTCGCACTCATCGGCCTTGCCGATGCGGATGAGGTCTCCACCGCGGCTCACGACGTACTCACGGCCGCGCTCCGGGCCGCGGACCACCACGAGCTTGCATTGCTGGAGATGAACCGCACGGCCCTGTGAGCCATCGCCATCGAAAGACACGCGTGTCTTCGGCGAATCACTTGCTGGCGCGGAAGCCGCCACGTCAACCGAGCTTCCTGAAGCGCCCGCCGAAGCTCCCGTCTTGTGCCCGCTCTCCTCGTGTGGTCGCGACATGAGGTCCTCGCCACAGTAGCACGTGCCCCGATGACACGCGCCGGTGTTTCGGCTACGCTCCTCCGCCACCGTGCCGCGCTCTGCCTTCTCTAAGCACCACCGGCTCGCGCGGGACCACCGGCTCGCGTGCGCACGGCGAGCGATGCTGGCGCTGACTTTGGCCGTGGTGGCGTTCCTGTCCTCGGGCGACTTCGCGCGAGGCACCCGCGCGCTTCATCCTTCTGTCGCGGCGGCGGACGAGTCCTGTCTCGACCCTGCCGATCCTCTCGGTGAAAACGGCGCGCGCAAGGGCATTCAACGCCGGCCGTTTCTCAAGCGCCTGCGCGTAGAGCTCTCGGCGTGGGGTGGCTTCTTCGCCGCGGACCTCCTGTCCACGACGTACACGTACGGCGGTGCCGTTGCGTTCTATCCCTTCGAGGACTGGGGCTTCGAGGCGTCGCTGCACGTGAGCCCGTTCGATCTCGCGATCGAAAAGCCGCTCACCAACTTCTTCGCCGGCCAGGTGTACGAGAAGTCGCTGGCGTTCATCGTCGTCGGCAACGCGATCTGGTCGCCGATCCACTTCAAGGTCAAGGCGACGGAGAAGGCCATCGGCTATGGCGACGTGTTCTTCTACCTGGGTGCCGGTGACACCATCCACGACACGGTGCAGGGCCTCACCTTCGACGTCGGCTTCGGCGTGAAGTTCTACGCGGGCAAGTACTTCGGCGTGCGCTTCGATCTCCGCGACTACCTCATGGTTCAGGAGGCCATCGCCGTCCAGCGCGTCACCAACAACCTGGTCGGCACCTTCGGCATCTCGGTCTACTTCCCCAACCCGAGGCCTTACAGCAAATGAGGCGCGCGCTGATCTGCCTCGCGTTGCTGCTCGGGCTGACCCGTACGGCCTCGGCCGATTGCGTCGACGAGAAGGAAAAAGCGCGGCTCATCGCCAAGAAGCGCGGGCGGCGCGCGAGCGAGCGCGAGTTCGTCAAGCAAGCGCGTCACGAGCTGACGTTTCAGGGTGGCTACTACGTATCCGACCTGCTCGACGGCACTTTCGTCGTCGGTGGCGCGTACACGTATCACATCACCGAAGACATCGGCGTCGAGGCGTCGTTCGGCTGGTCGCGCGTGCGCTCGTCCATCGCGCAGCGGCTGGAACAAGACCGCGCGGTCACGGTGCTCCCCAAAGAAGATCGCGTGTTCCTCATCTTCACGGACCTGGTTTGGTCGCCCATCCACGGCAAGTTCCGCTTGTTTGCCGACTCGATCGTGCACTTCGACATCTATGGCGCAGCGGGCGTCGGCGTGATCGACAACTCCACGTCCTTTGGCGCGGCCGGCCAGCTCGGCCTCGGCGCGCGGGTCTGGCTCTCGCCGTCGTGGGCCATCCGCCTCGACGTGCGCGACCAGCTCTACCGTCAGCAAATCCTCTCCAACAATCAATTCGTGCAGGACATCTCGCTGACGTTGGGCGTGAGCGTGTTCCTCCCCCCCAAGCTGTGAGCCGTTTCATGATGACCTCGATGAGAGCGCGCACTGTCACGGGCCTCACCCTCCTCACCCTCCTCGCCTGCCTCGCGATGCCGTTCGGCGCGTCGGCAGCGCGCCCGAAGAGGCGCCCGCATGGCTCACAACCGGTGGCGCCAGCCACGCCACCCAGTGTGCCGAGCCCACCTGCGCTGTCGAACGAGCCGGAACCAATGGCGGCGCCGGCTGCGCCCGCCCCGTCGGTGAGTACACCCGCGCCGGCTGCGCCCGCGCCGTACGAGGCGCAACCCGTGAAGACGAAGTCTGCCGTCGAGCTCGATGGGCTCGTGAACGAGTACAGCGCGATCCGGGACGAGCTGTTTCGCTCGCGTGCGAAGGCCGCGGTTCTCGGCGAGGCGCTGCTCAAGACGAGTCTCGAGGTCTCCTTCCGGTACGAAGCGGGTCGCGCATGGCCACTGCGCAAGCTCATGCTGCGCCTCGACGAGCGGCCCGTGTTCTCGGCCGATTCGGTCACCGGCACCGACATGACGAAAGTGTTCGAGACGGTCGCGGCGCCAGGTCGCCACGTGCTCACCGTGCGCGTCGAAGCAAATGGAACTGGCGAAGATCGCATCAGCTACGCCACGGAGAACGCCTTCGGCTTCGATATCGCCGACGGCAAGATCACGCGCGTCGAGATCAACCTCGACGAGGTGGGATCGGGCCCGGCCACCATCGCGAAGAAGAAGGAAGGAAGCTTCGACCTTCGGGTGAAGGCAAACGTGAAGTCGATCACCCCGGAGAAGAAGTAGGTGTTTGGTCGCCGCACCATACTGCTGAGCGGGTTCCTCGTTGCTGCGATGCCGGCGCTCGGCTTGGCGCGCAAGCCCGCGACCAGCACCGCCGACATGCATGGCTATCTCGAGGAGATGGAGCGGCGCGGACTCGTCGACAAGACGAGCGGCACGCCCGAGCTTTTGCAACGCGAGCTGCGGCGCGCGGACGAGGACATGGTGAACGGCCAGCCGCTACAAGCGGCGCGGCGCCTGTACGCCGTCGTCGAGGGACCGCGCTTCGTCGACCTCGCCGACTCCGACGACTTCCAAGATGCCGAGTATCGCTTGGGGCTTGCCTTGGCCCGTGGAGGCTCGGCCAAGACGGCGCGTACGTATTACGAGCGCAGCTTGCGGCGCGGCAAGGATGCACCGCTGTACGAGGCAGCGCTGCGTGGCTACGTCGACGTTTGCCTCGAGGAGAAGACGAGCGCCGAGTGCGCGGGCGCGCTCGACAAGATGAAGGTCGACGACATCGGTGAAGAGCTCGCGTATCTGCGTGGGCGCGGCGCCTTCGACATCGGAGAGCGTGAGGTCGCCGAGGGCGAGCTACAACACGTCTCTGCCAAGAGCCGCTTCTACTCGTCCGCTCTCTATCTACGTGGTGTCTTGCGGGTGCGAGCCGCCGACTGGAAGGGCGCGCAGGACGCGTTCTGCGAGATCGCAGACGTGAAGGACGGCGACCCCATCCGCTTCTACATCGATGGACGCTACTACCTGTTGCGCGACCTCGCCCGGCTCGCGCTCGGTCGCGTTGCTCACGAGCAAGGGCGCTACGAGGACGCGTTCTATCACTACTTCCTGATCCCCTCGGACTCGACGAAGCTGCCCGACGCGTTGTTCGAGGCAGCGTGGAGCTCGCTGCAGCGCAAGGACTACGACCTCGGCGCCCGCCTCCTCGAGGAGTTCCTGAAGACGTTTCCGGGATCGCATCGCGTTGCCGAGGCTCGCGTGCTGTACGGAACCCTCCTCGTGAAGACGTGCCGCTTCGCGAAGGCCGAGGAGCTGTTCGCCGCCGTGCTCGCGGAGTACGAGCCGCTGACGTCCGCCATCGAGAAGCTGATCGACGACTCCGCCGGCCGTCGCGCGCTTGCCGAGAAGCTCTTGGCCCGCGCTCGCCAGCAAGCCGAAGCGGCAAAGAGCGAGATCGCGCAGGCGGCACGTGAAGCGAACCGGCCCGTCGCTGACACGCGAAAACCAGAGCAGCCCGAAGCGGGAATCGCCGGTGTGAAGATCGGTGCACCGCGCCCGGTCGACCAGGTCATCGCCGAGCTCCTCGACCTCGATCCTCGCTTCTATCGCGTGGGGCAGCTCGCGCGTGGCCTCGATACTGGCGCCAAGGATGGCGCGCACGTGGGTGAGGTCTGGCGCGAGCTCGTTGCATCCGTCGACAAGACGCCGATTGCTTCCTCGGCTGCGCGCCTGGACGCGCCGGAGCTCCTCGAGCGCACGATCGTGCTGGGTCGCGAGATCTCCGAGGCACGCGAGGAAGCAGCCGATCGTCCCAAGGCAGCGCGCGCCGAGGCGATGAAAACGGTGGCCGACCTCGAGCGTCGTCGGAAAGAGCTCCAGGCGGCGCTCGAGCGCGTCCTCGATGTGCAACCCGGATCCAATGCAGAACAAGCGCGCGGCCTCACCCAGTTCTTGAGCGCGGATGCGACCCGCGCCGGCGAGCTCTCCACGCGAACTGCGCGCCTGCGCTCGCAGCTCGACTCGGCGTCGAGCGAGCTCGTGCGCGAAGCGCTGGTCGAGCTGCGTGCTCGCATCGACAACACCCTCCGCTCCGCCCGCCTCGGCCGCATCGACTCCGTCGTCGGCCAGAAGCGCAAGCTCGAGCGCGAGATCGAAGACCTCGCGAAGGGTCGCTTCCCTCCCGAGCTCTTCGGCAAGCTGCACATGGAAGGCCTCATCAAGGACGACGAGGTCTATTGGCCCCCGGAGCGCGAGCTGTGGTTGGACGAGTATGACAACTACAAATAAAGCGATCGCCGCAGACTCGCGCGAGCACCGCGCGGTGGGGGGAGGCTCCGTCGGGCTCCGCCCGATGGAGGGGGGACGGGAACGTCCCCCTGTTGTAGGCGAGTATGACAACTACAAATAGGTGGCTCGCGGCCATCGCCGCGCTCTCACTCACGTCCGCTCCAATCCTCGCGCACGCCGGTGGTGAGTACGAAGAAGCGCGCCTCAATGCCGGCAACCAGGCGCGCGATCTCGCCGTCTCGAAGGAGATCGAAGATCTGCTCCGCAAGAAGGAAGCGGAGGTGGCGGCGCGTCGGGGCGCGGGCGTGAAGCTCATCGAGACGTACTTGCGTGAGCATCCAGGCACTCCGGAGACGGCAGAGCTGTTGTTCCAGCTCGCCGAGCTGCGCTGGGAGCAGGCGAAGGCCGACTTCCTCTCGCAGATGACCGCGTACAACACCGCGATCGATCGCTGCCAGGACGAGAAGGCAGCCGCCGAGAAGAACAAGCAAGAAGTGAAGCTTGCGGGCCCACGGCTCGAAGGCTCGGCCGCGAGCAAGAACCAACCCGAGAAGGGCTCCGCCAGAGGCACCGACAGAAAGGGCAAGAACGGCGTCGATCAATTCGAGCCGGTGCGCTGCAAGACGCCTGAGCAGCCGCAGCTCGAGCTCGCGACCTCGCAAGTCCTCTACAAGCGCTTACTCGACGATCATCCCAGGTTCCGCAAGATCGATGCCGTGCTCTACCTGTACGGCTTTTCCCTACGCTCCGACGGCAAGCCCGACGACGCGTTGACCCAGTTCAAGCGCATCCTGAACGAGCACCCGCGCTCCCGCTTTCGTCCGGACGCATGGATGGCAGTCGCCGAGGCGCGCTTCTACAGCGACTCCGACTACAAGGGTGCGAAGGACGCTTACGACGAGGTCCTCAAGTCTCCGGACTCCCCGCTGTACGACCTCGCGTTGTTCAAGACGGCGTGGTGCTACTGGAAGCTGGGCGATCCGGAGAAGGCCGCGCGTCGCTTCAAAGAGGTGCTCGACCTCGGATCGACGCAGGCCAAGGCGGGTGCTCGCGCCGACCAGCTGACCGAGGCCGGCCGCAAGCGTCTCGCCGAGCTGAAGAGCGAAGCGCTCGACTACCTGGTGCAGATCTTCACCGAGGACGAGCACAAGGGCGCGAAGGACGCGTACGACTTCCTGTCGTCGATCGGCGGCGCAGCCTATTCGCGCAAGGTCATCGCGCGCCTCGCCGACACGTTCTTCAACCAGGCACGCTACGACCGGGCGATCGAGGCTGCGCGCTTCATCATCCAGCTCGACCCACTCGATCCGGAGTGCCCGGAGCGACAGAAACAGATCGCGCTCGCGTACCGGGAGATGGACGACACCAAGGCCGCCATGCGCGAGCTGCGCAAGCTCGCCGACACCTATCTCGACGGCAGCGAGTGGGCCAAGGCGCAGTCCAAGGAGACCGTGCGCAAGACGCGCGGGCTCACCGGCACCCTGCTTCGCGATCAAGCAAAGAACCTCCACGCCGACGCGCAGCGCGTGGAGATGTACCAGAAGAAGATCGACCTCGAGCGCTACGGGCGCGCCGCAGAGGCCTACGCGTTCTACCTGTCGAAGTTCGGCGGCGACCCTTCCGCCGTCGAGATCAGCTATCTGCTCGGCGACATCCACTTCCTGAAGACGCGCAAGAACGAGGAAGCCGGCGATGCCTATCTGTTCGTCGGCAGATCGAAGCCGGTCGGCAATCTGCACAAGGACGCGCTGCTGAACGCCATCACCGCGTACGAGCGCGTACGCCAGGAGAAGCGCCCAGGTGGCTCGGCCCCTTCGGGACAAGCTTTGTTATCCACCGACAAGCGGATGGGCGAAGCGATCGATCTGTACGCGACCCTCTACCCGACGGATCCGGAGATCGCCGGCATCCTCTACAAGAACGGCGAACTGTTCTACGTCGCGGGTGACTACGACGAGGCGGTGAAGCGCTTCGGTCTCATCGTCGAGAAGTATCCCAAGAATCCTGCGGCGCGTGACGCGGGTAACAAGATCCTCGAGTCGCTCGACAAGTCGAAGGACTACGAGAACGTCGAGAGCTGGGCACGCCGGCTGCTGAAGGTGCCCGCATTCTCCGACTCGAAGAACCAGGAGTATCTCGGCAAGCTCGTCATCGATGCGGGCATGAAGGCCGGCGAGCAGAAGGCGGACAAAGACCCGCTCGGGGCCGCCGCGATCTACTTGCGCGTGCAAAAGGAGTTTCCCACGTCGAAGCGCGGTCCACAGGCGCTCAACAACGCAGCCACGCTGTTCACACGCGCGGGCAAGCCAGAGGAGTCCGTGAAGGTGTACGGCACGCTGCTCGAGAAGTATCCGCAGGCGGCAGAAGCCCCGGGCGCAGCGTGGAGCGCAGGCAAGCTCTACGAGGCCGCCGCGCTGTGGGATCAGGCCGCGAAGAACTACGCGACGCTCGCCGATCGGTATCCGAAGGACGCCAAGGCGCCCGACGCCCTCTACAACGCGGGGCTCTTGAAGGAGCACCTCGGCGACACGCAAGGCGCAATCGCCGCGTACGGTGAGTATGCGCGCCGCCACAAGGAGCGCGAGGACTCGCGCAAGGTGGCGTTCCGCGTAGGTGTGGTGCTGGCGCAAGCCGGGCAGCACGAGGCTGCTGCGCGTGCGTTCGCCGACTTCGCGAAGCTTTACTCGACGGGCGCCGATGCGGTCGAGGCGCTGCAGCGCCAGGGCGAGGCCCTGATCAAGGCGGGCCAGGAGAAGCGCGCCGACGATCCGCTGAAACGCTGCATCGCGCTCTATCGCAAGAACGGACCCAAGGGCGGCGTCGCTGCGAACGCCGCGGCACACGCGCGCTACCTCGAGGGCGAGGCCATCTTCCGCGACTTCGAACGCGTTCAGCTCGCCAAGGATCCGAAGCGGCTCAAGAAGTCACTCGACGAGAAATCGGCACTACTGGAGAAGGCGAAGGCGGCGTTCATCGACACCGTCACGTTCAACGATCCCGAGTGGGCGACGGCAGCGCTGTATCGTATCGGCGAAGGCTACGAGCGCTTCTCGAAGGCGCTACGCGATGCACCGACGCCGCCCGGTCTCGACGAGGCCAGCGCACAGGTGTATCGCGAGGAGCTCGAGAAGGTCGTCGTCGTCGTCGAGGAAAAGGCAATCGACTCGTATCGCGGTGGCTACAAGAAGGCGCTCGACCTCAACGTGTACAACGAGTTCACGCAGAAGCTGCGCCAGGCTCTCGGTCGCTTGTCGGACCAGGAGTTCCCGGCCGAGAACGAGGCGCGCGCGCGCCAATCGCCGACCGATCGCGGTCAACCCATCGACTTCGTCGGCGCAGTGGACCGGTGACTTGATGAAGCGCACCCTCCTGTCGCTGCTCCTCGCAACCTCGCTCGGCGGCTGCGCGCACAAGCAGCGCACCGACGACGACCGTCCCAAGCTGCCACCGGCGAAGCCCGAGGCCGTGGAAGCGTTCAAGGATGGTGCGCGCCTGATGCGGCTCGGCGCGGCGCACCATGCACGCGCGGTCGATCGCTTCGAGGCAGCCGTCGCACTCGATCCGCGCCTGTGGGAGGCGCACTACGATCTCGGCTGGCTGGCGCTCGAATCGCGCCAGTTCGAAGCGGCGGCCAAGCACTTCGAGAAGGCCGTGGAAATCTACCCGCGGCACTTTCAATCCATCCTGGGCCTTGGTCGCGCGTACGACGCGAGCGGGCGGCCCGACGCTGCGGTGAAGGTGTACAAGGGATTCCTCGGCGAGAACCGCGCCAAGCCGGAGGAGCTCGCGCCCGTGCGAGTCGCCCTCGGCGGATCTCTGCGTCGCGCCGGCAAGCTCGATCAAGCCCTCGAGGTCTTGCGCGATGCACTCAAGGCGGAGGCACGTTCGGCCGCCGCTCTCACGGGTCTCGGGCTCGTGTACGAAGCGAAGGGCCAGCACGAGCTCGCCGAGCTGGTGTTGCACCGCGCCGTCGAGATCGATCCGAAGAGCAAGCTCGCCGCCGACATCTGGAACAACCTCGGGCTCATCGCGCTCGCTCGGCGCCACGATCAAGAAGCATTCGCCGACTTCGCCGAAGCGGTGAAGATCGACCCCACGCTCAGCGTGGCGCGTCGCAATCGTGCCGTCGTCTATCTCGACTGCGGAGACTACGCCAAGGCAGCGAACGAGCTGCGTGATGTCGTCAAAGGTGATGCCACCGACAGCGCCGCATGGGTCGCTCTCGGCGTCGCCGAGCGCGGGCGCGGCAAGCTCGACGAGGCCGAGAAGGCCTACCTGAAAGCGATCGACGCAGATCCCGCCGGCCCGACCGGCGGCGATGCCGTCGACGCTCGGTACAACCTCGGAATCCTCTACATGGACTTCAAAAAAGATCCGGCAAAAGCCAAGGACCTGCTGACAGAGTTCGTCAAAGCAGCACCAAATAGAAATGCGAAGCTAAAAGACGCCGAGATGCGCCTCAAAGACCTTGCTCCAAAGTCGGAACCAACATCACAATCAGGTGACAAAGGGTCTACGCCTGCTCCAGCAGCAAGTGCTGGAGGATCGCCGAAGTGAGGCAACCGAAGTGAAAACGCCGCCCGGAGCTTGCTTGCACGTGGCCCTCGTCCTTCTGGTCGTGGCGGTGCTGGCGTTCGTCTTCGGTGAGGCAGCCAAAGCCGACAAGAAGGCCGCGCCGGACAAGCGCGTCGACACGAAAACCGGCCTGGCACCGACTAAAGAAAAGACCTACTCGTTCGGTGGGCTCGACATCGACGGCAGGCTCAAGACGCCGCAGCTCCTCTACTTCCTCAATCGCATGAAGAGCGAGTTCGACACCACCACGCCGGACAAGCGCAGCTTCATCCCGGAGCTCAAGAGCTCCACGAACGAGATGTAGGCGATGGGCAAGGGCGCAGCGCTCGCACGACCTCTTCGTCTCGTGCTCGTATGGCACGGTGAACCGCTCGAAGAGCGCGTGATCCACCATGCGCAGCCCATCGTCCTCGGCGCTCGCAAAGGCGCCACGTTCTCGATCCCCGAGGCCTCGCTCGGCCCCGAGCACGTCCTGCTCGCGCCGTCCCCGGACGGAAGCTTCTCGCTGCGCCTCGCACCCGGCATGTCCGGCACGCTCGGCTTCGACAGTCGTGAAGTCAGCGTCGAAGACTTCATGGCCAGCCAAGGCGGCGTCGCCTCGGAGTCGCCTCTTTCGTTCTCCGACTGGGGCATGATCGCGACAGACAGGACGCACGAGATCGCCGTGTTCTTCGAGTTCATGCCGCCGCAAGTCGTGCTCGGCCCAGGCCCCGGCTTCTTCGACCGCTTCATCGTGCAGGCGCTCGTCTTCTCGGGCGTGGTGCACATCTCGCTGCTGGTGATCGCGTTCGTACTGTGGGAGCCCGACGATGGGCTCGATGTAGATCCGCCACCGTCCACCGCCATCGCGAAGCTGCTCATCGAGCAACCTCCCGAGCCCGAAAAAAAAGAAAAACCCGACGTGCGCAAGGCGCGCGAGGACGATGCGTCCAAGAAGGCTGCGAAGAAGGAAGGCAAGATCGGCGACAAGGACGCAAAGCCCGTCGTCACCAAGATTCCCAAGGGCGATCGCGATCAGGTCGTGAAGGCCGTGTCCAACATGGGCTTGCTCGGAAGCCTCAAGGCCAACAAGCAATCCGCTGCGCTGAAGAGCCTCCTCTCCGATACGCCCGACGCCACGATGACCACGGCGATGGCGGGCCTCAAGGGCACCGAGCTCGTCGTCGGTCGGGGCTCAGGCGGCATGGGCCTGAAGGGCGACGGTCCCGGCGGCGGCGGCACCGGCAAAGGTCAGCTCATGGGCGTCGGCAATCTCGGGGTCGGCGGCGGCGGCCACGGTGCGAAGAACACCGGCACCGGTGGTGGTGGCGGCACGCGCACTGTCGTCGAGAAACACGTGGGAATGACCACTGGCAATCTCTCGTCGGAGGGTGGCCTGTCACGCGAGCAGATCGCGAAGGTGGTCGAGTCGCACAAGGCGGCCATCCAGTTCTGCTACGAAAAAGAGCTTCAGCGCTTCCCGCACCTGGCCGGCTCCATCAAGCTCTACTGGCGCGTCGATCCCGACGGTCGAGTCGGAGTTACTCGCGTCGACAGCTCCTCGCTCGGCAATCCCTCTGCAGAGAGCTGTATGTCGCGCCAGGTGAAGGCGTGGAGCTTCCCGAAGTCGAACGGCCCCACGAACGTGAACTTCCCGTTCCTGTTCAAAGGGCAATAGCGCCTTCGCGCTGGGGGCCAATAGCGGCTACTTCTTCATCTTCTCTTTGAGAGCTTGCAGACGGACCTCGGCGTCGCCGTCTCTCTCCAAGCGATCGATCCGCGCGCTGATGTCTTGCGCGGCCATGTTCTTGTCCATGTCACCGAGCTCGTTGCCCAGCTCGACTTCTGCTTCGCGACGATCCACGTCGGTGACGAAGCGGTCGAAGCGGTCGACGGCATCGCCGCCTTTGACCCGCGAGCGAACCACCGCCTTCAGCGTCTCCTTGCGCGACTTCACCATCCGAATCTTCGCTTCGAGCTCACGCAGGCCTCGCTCGATCTCGCGCAGATGCGCGGAGGACTTCTCGCGATCAGCGGCGATCTCCTGCACCTGCTCTTGCAGCTCGTGCCGTCGGCTCAACGCTTCCTTCGCGAGATCATCGTCGCTAGCAGCGACGGCACGCTCGGCACGCGCGCTCCACTCCGCGACGCTCGCCTCCGTCGCTTGCTGCAACTTTATCGCGCGCTTGTCTTCGATCAAGGCACCCTTCAGTTGCTCGCGCGCATCGCGCGCAGCATCTTCCATGTTGCCGATGAGCTCGTCGATCGCCGCGCCGGGGTCGGTGAGGCTCTCGAACAGCGCGTTCACGTTCGATGCGATAAGACGACGAAGCCGATCGAGGATGCTCATGCGAGAGTGAGACTAGCGCAGCTCTTCGTCCGCGTCCCGACGGCAGCCGGCCTTGCGTCTCGTCGGAGCGTGTTATGCTGAGATGCAATGGATGGGCTTCGAGATCTCATCGGCCACGGCAAAGTGGTCGCGATCCTCGAGGAAGCGATCCGTTCGCAGAAGGTGCACCACGCCTACTTGTTCGAAGGCTCTCCTGGAGTAGGGAAAGGTACGGCAGCCCGCGCCTTCGCCCTCGCGCTCAACTGCCCGGTCGATCCACTCGGCTGCGGAACCTGCGCTAGTTGCGAGAAGATCCTCTCGGGCAATCACCCCGACGTCATCTGGTTCGACATGACGCCGAAGGGCCTTACCGAGCGTGCGCGCAACCTCACGACGCGCTTCGCGTATCCCCCTCACGAGGGCAAGGCGCGCGTCATCATCCTCGACCCCGCCGAAGGCCTCGCCGCGGGACGTGCCGAAGCGGCCAACGTGCTCTTGAAGACGCTCGAGGAGCCGCCGGCAGACACTTACTTCGTGTTGTGCACCTCGGAGCCTCGCCGCCTCCCGGTCACGGTGCGCTCGCGCAGTCAGCGCCTGCGCTTTGCACCGCTCGCCCCCGAGGCCATCGCAGAGATCTTGCAACGTCGCCACGGCGTCGAAGCGTCGGAGGCCGCGCGCGCCGCGGCCCAGGCCGAGGGCTCGGTGACCGTCGCAATCGAGGCGTTGGGCCAGAGCGAAGAGAGCGAACGCCGCCTCGAGCAGCTGCGCGTACTGATGGAAGCAGCGGCGAGCCCGGACAAGCGGGCGCTGTTCGGGGCGGTCGCAGAATCGAGCGAACGCGAGGAAGCGATCGCGCTGTGTCAGCTACTGTGGCAGCTGTTGCGCGATGCGGTCGTCGCCGAGGTCGATCCGGGACGCGTGCCCGAGGATCGGCGCCAGCGGGTCGCCACGCTCGTCGGTCGTCGGTCCTTGGCGTCGCTGAGCCGCGCCCTCGCCGAGGTCGAGGACGCAAAGAGCGCACTCACCGGGAACGTGGCACCTACGCTGGTCCTCGAGCATCTGCTGCTCTCTTTGCGCCCGATGCCACTCTTGCTTGGGCTCAAGCGCGGTTCGCCGTATCTTCCTGCGATGCCGAAGATCAGAGGCCTTGCGTGACCGACGGATCGCCTCCCGCAGGGGGGCCTACGCGAGGTGGACCGCCCGGCGGCGAGGGCACGGGCGGTGGCGGCGATAGCCGTCGTCGCCGTCGTCGAGGTGGTGGTGGTGGAGGTGGTGGTGGTGGTGGTGGTGGTGGTGGTGGTGGTGCTCCGAGGCCGCCGCAAGAAGGCGCGGAGCCGCGCGCGAATCCGGCGCCGCGTGGGCCCGAAGCCAATCCCCCACGCGCGGCTCGTCCAGAGCGGCCTGGTCGTCCCGACCGGGGCGAAGGCAACCGAGGGGGTCGTGGAGGCGGGCCGAATCGTCCGCAACCGCAAGGCAATCGTCCGCAGCAGCAAGCGGGCGAGCGGCAGGGCAATCGCCCGCGTCCAGAACGTGCGCCAGAGCAATCGGCTCGCCCCGATCGCGGGCCGAGTGATCGAAGACCCCCACAACAACCACGGCCCGTACCTTCGAAGTCGGTTGCCGACGGCGGCGTGTTGCAGTCGCCATCGTCCGCGCTCGACGCAGGCTGGGGCAGCTCCGAGCAGCCGGCACCGCCGCCAACCGGAGAGGCGGCCATCGAGGTCCGCACGCCGGTGCCCGTCGCGGTGGTGTTGCCACCCGATCCCGATGGTGAAGAGGTCTTTCGCGCTGAAGACTACGACGCGACTCGCATGGGTCAGCTCCCGCGCGGTCGTCTGACGAACGTTGCCGGCATCAAGTTCCGCGACGCGGGAACCATCTACGAGTTCGACGCGGGCGACGGCACGTATCGTCGCGGTGACCGGGTGCTGGTCGACACCGAGCGCGGCCAGGTGATCGCGACGGTCGCCGTCGGCAGCCGCCGCATGTCGGTGGGCGAACCGCTGCGTCGCATCGCGCGGCTGACAACGGCTTCCGACGACAAAGCCCGGGAGGCGTTGGTCGAGAAGGAGCGCGACGCATACCTCTACGCCCGAGAGCTCACTCGGGCCGCCCGCATGCCGCTCAAGGTCGTGCGTTGCGAGTATCCGCTGTCGGCAAACGGTCGCGTTCTCTTCTACTTTGCATCGGAAGAGCGCATCGACTTCCGCAACCTCGTGCGCGACCTCGGTACGCGCCTGCGGACACGGGTCGAGATGCGCCAGATCGGCGTGCGCGACGAAGCGAAGATGGTGGGCGGCATCGGCTCCTGCGGTCGTGAGCTGTGCTGCTCCACGTTTCTTCCTGCCTTCGTGCCGGTCTCCATCAAGATGGCGAAGGACCAAGGTCTGGTCCTCAACCCCACCAAGGTGTCGGGCCAGTGCGGGCGCCTCAAGTGCTGCCTGGTGTACGAGCAAGACACCTACAAAGAGATGCGCAAGGGTCTGCCGAAGGTCGGCAAGCGCGTCGAGACGCCTGCCGGCAACGGCAAGGTCGTGGAGCTCGACGTCTTGCGCCAGCGCATCCGCGTCTGGTTCGACGAGGGCGGCTCGGAGACCTTCCCCGCCGACGTGGTGAAGCGCATCGATCCGCCGCCGCAGCCAGGTCGTCGGCCGAGCTTGCCCGTCGTGGTCGGCAGCAGCGCCTCCGGAGCACCTCCGTCGGCCAGTGGCGACAGCGACGACAGCGACGACGACAGCGACGACGACGGTCCGCCCAGCGCGTAGTCCGCCGCCGGCTGCTCCGCGCGACTTCATCGGCTACACTCGATGAGCGTGACCGTGGGCCGGGTCAGCTCGAAGCTGCTGCTGTGCGTCCTGCTGGCGCTCGCATTCGCGTGCCGCGACGGCTCGACCGCGTCGCGTGACGACGCGTGGTCTGCGGCGCTCACCGCGTGGGAGAAGCGGGAGCCCGGCGCATGGCAAACGTGGCGAGCGCTCGCCAGCGATGGCGTGAGCGATGCCGCGTCGCGTCGCGTCTCGGCGAAGCCGATCGTGCGTATCGCGACGGCATCGCGGCGCTCGAGGTCGGCAGCGACGACGCGCCCGCTCTGTTGCAACGCGGCGCAGAGCGCGGTCCCATCGATCCCGCGCTGTACTTGCCGCTCGCCCGCGCATGCCGTATCCGTGGTGCCGGCGAACGCGCAGCCGACTTTTATCGCAAGGCTTGGCGGAGTCATCGGATGCAAGCGTGACCGAGGCTGCGCGACGCGAGATGGCGCAGCTGGGGCTCGCCATCAGCGATCCATTTTCCGCGCACGACGAAACCCGGCCTCGTCCAATCCTGTACGGCGTCGCAGGCGTGCTTGCGCTTGCGGTGCTGCTCGCGTGGCTCGCGCGTCGACGCCATCCGCGGATCGACGAGCTCCTCCACCGACATCCCGAGCGAACGGCGGCGTTCCGCTACGCCTGTGGGGTCCTGCGGCACGAAGTCCTGAAGCATCGCCTGGTACCTCTGCGAAGCGCCCGGCAAGACCTGAACCCACCGGTCGACCCCCTGGGCGCGTCGTGGCGCCGTCACCTCGATGCGCTCGCTGCCGCGCTCGGCGTTCCGATCTTGCTCGTGTTGCGCCACCCTTCGTTCGCCGCTGCGGACCGTGCGATGCGCACGCTGATCGAGGTCGAACGCAATGGCGGGGTTGCTGCCCCGCCGACCCTGGAGCTGCTAGGCCGCTTCGATACCGAGCTCGACGGTTGGGCACGTCTCGGCGATCGCTGCGCTGTCGATGGGCCCTTGCTCGACCGCCTGGTCGAATCGTTGCGCGACGAGCATCCGAACCGGCGCCTGCCGGTCGCCGTCGACCTGGCAGCGCCCGAACCCCTGTGGGTGAGCATGTTCTCGCACGACCTCTTGCTCGTGCTCCGCAACCTCACACGCAACGCGGTCACGGTGGCGTACGCCATGAACGCGCAAGCCATCCGCATCGACACGACGGTGTACCTCGACGAGACCGGACAAGAGTGGGTACGCGTGGCCATCCACGACACGAGCTCGCTGCGGCCTCCATCGGAGCGCGCGCACGATCGCGGGCTCGGCCTCGTTCGCACCACGCTCGAGCGCTACGGTGGCGCGCTGGTGGAGTCCCAGCCGGCGCCCGGCTACGCGAAGGCGTTAGCCGTGAGCCTCCCGCTGCTCGAGTGCGCGCCGGCCCGCGAGCTGGCGCGGAGAGCCGCATGAGACGGGCATTGGTGATCGAAGACGGCACCGAGTACCAGTCGTTCGCGCTCGCGTTGCTGGCGGACACGCTAATCATCGATCGTGCCGGCGACGGTGAGGAAGCACTGCGCAAGGCAGCCAACGCCGACTGCTTCCTCGTCGACCTGCGCTTCGATCGATTGGAGCCCGCTGCGCTCATCGGTGACCTGGCTCGCATCGCTACCGATGATCTCCCGGAAGAGAAGCTCGCGCCGTCGCCCGAATCATCCTCGCTCGCGCAGCGGCGGACGTACCAGGGCCTCGACATCAGAAGCGCCTGCACGACGTGGCCAAACTCCTCGAACGCGAGCACTACCAGGCACTCTATCGAGCGACTGACGGTGACTTCGGCGCCATGGCGCAACGGATGCTCGGGAAGGCCACGCCTGCAGCCGCGCGCAAGGTGCAGTTGCGCTACAACCAGCTCGGCTTTCGGGTACGGCGCGCCAAATCGGAATCGTAGATTTAATTCTACGATTCATAGCGGTCTATCTGTCGTCTGGCGTTCAATTCGCTGGTTTCATTGTGCGTCTCTCCTGGCGCGCTCCATGCTCTGCCATGCGGTCATGAGCAGCTATTCCTCCGACGTCGAGATCCCCATCCGGACCCTCGTGGCCGCCTTCTACTTCGGTGCGATCGCCATCGTAGGCTGCGGTGCCTTCGCGATGTCACGGATGCGGCACGCCCCGCCCGCGCGCGGTGCTCTCCATCCCCTACCCCGTTCCGGTGCAGGAGCCATTGCTCGCGAGCACGCCGATCGCCGCGGTTGTCCCCTCGGCCAGCCCGCCTCCACCGATCAAGCGCCAGACCCGCACCCGCGTCGTCACACGGAAGCCGCCGGGCCTCAACATCGACGACTGCAGGGGTGATCCGCTGTGCGGGCAGGGCCTCATCGAGTAATACTCCGCGGTCGATGACCGCGCCGCGCTTCTACATCACCACGCCCATCTATTACGTCTCGGACCCGCCTCACATCGGG
The DNA here is from genome assembly GCA_043741435.1 of Myxococcales bacterium. Classification (GTDB taxonomy): domain Bacteria; phylum Myxococcota_A; class Polyangia; order Palsa-1104; family Palsa-1104; genus JBDTCO01. The sequence continues at coordinate 25,379 of JAYUBF010000235.1, read as the reverse complement.
CACGCGTACACCACCATCGTGGCCGACGCGATCGCGCGCTACCACCGCATGCGCGGCGACACCACGCACTACCTGACCGGCACCGACGAGCACGGCCAGAAGATCTCGCGCATCGCCGAGGAGCGCGGCAAGACGGCGCAGGCGTACGCCGACGAGATCGCCGATCGCTATCGCGACGCGTGGACGCAGCTCCACATCACCAACGACGACTTCATCCGTACCACCGATGCCGACCACGAGCGTGTGGTGCAAGAGCTGTGGCGTATTCTCGAGAAGAAAGGAGACATCTATCTCGCCGAGTACGAGGGTCCGTACTGCGTCGCGTGCGAGCAGTTCTACACCGACAAGGAGCTCGTCGGTGGCAACTGCCCGGTGCACAAGCGCCCCGTGGAGACGCTGAAGGAGTCCTCTTTCTACTTCCGGCTTTCCAGATACAAACAACAGCTGCTCGACTGGTACGACCGCGTGCAGCCAGTGAAGCCGGCGCAGCGCATGAACGAGGTGCGCGCGTTCGTCGAGGGTGACCTGCGTGACCTGTCGGTGTCCCGAACCACGTTCACCTGGGGCGTGCCGGTGCCCGATCACCCAGGCCACGTGGTGTACGTGTGGATCGACGCCCTGTCGAACTACTACTCGGCAACGAAGAGGATGGAGCGCACCAAGGGCGTCGACTTCTGGCCACCGCCGGGTGAAGGCGGGACCCAGATCGTGCACGTGCTAGGCAAGGAGATCTCGCGCTTCCACGCGGTGTACTGGCCCGCGTTGCTGATGGCCGCGGGTCTTCGCCTCCCCGACGTGGTGTTCTGTCACGGCTGGTGGACCGTCGATGGCGAGAAGATGTCGAAGACGCAAGGCAACGTGGTCGACCCGCTGAAGCTCGCGGCCGACCTGGGCGCCGATGCGGTTCGCTACTTCTTGTTGCGCGAGGTGCCGCTCGGGCTCGATGGCGACTTCTCGCACGAGGCGTTGCTGCAGCGCTTCAACAGCGAGCTCGCGAACGACCTCGGCAACCTGCTCAACCGCACACTGGGCATGGTCCACAAATACTTCCCCGACGGGAAAGTCCCGGCGCGCGAAGGCCAGCCCGATGTGCTCGACACCGCGGCGATCACCGCGCAGGTCGAGGAGCACTATCAAGCACTCGCACCGTCGAAGGCGCTCGAGTCTATCTTCCAGCTCGTGCGCGCGACGAACGCCTACATCGACCAACAAGCGCCGTGGAAGGCGACCTCGGACAAGCCGGAGATCCTCGGCAACGTGCTCGAGACATGTCGCTTGATCGCGCACCTGATCTCGCCGGTGATGCCGGAGCGTGCGCGCGCGCTGCTCGCCCAGCTCGGCGGCGAGCTGGCGAGCGAGCCCTTCTCGATCGTGCGCTGGGAGGGCAAGCGTGCCTTCTCACCGTCGGTGGGAACGCCGTTGTTCCCGCGCCTCGACGACGACACACGCAAAGCCTTGCTCGCCAAGTGGCGGCCGGCCCCAGCAACCGCAGCGCCTGCCGCCACCGCGTCACGTTCTCCTTCCGCGCCACCGTCGTCGGAGAACCAGATCACGTTCGACGACTTCGGCAAGATGGAGCTACGGGTTGCGCAGATCGTCGCGGCCGAGCCGGTGCCCAAGGCGAAGAAGCTGCTGCAGCTGCAGGTCGATCTGGGCAGCCACGGGAAGCGCCAGGTGGTGGCCGGCATCGCCGCGGCCTACCAACCGGCGCAGCTCGTCGGAAAGAAGATCATCCTCGTGTGCAACCTCCAACCCGCCACCATCCGAGGCGTTCGCTCGGAGGGGATGATCCTGGCCGCCGGTGAGGAGAGCATCCTCGGTCTCTCGACGGTGGATGCGCCCGACGTGCCTCTCGGCACGCGGGTGAGATAGGATAGCGGCCACCCAATGGACAAGAGCAAAGAGCAGAACGGTTCGCAGCATCGCCGCCGCGACGCACGTATCGAAGTCGCTTGGAACGTGGCCTGCGAGAAGCTGCCGGAGATGACCCAGAGCCTCCATCCGGAGCTGGCGAAGGTCTACGAGCGCATCCAAGCGGATCCCACGGACATCGGCAAGCGCTTCTCCGGCACCATCCGTGATCTCTCGGTGAACGGTTGCTTCGTCGAGGGTCACGCGCTCCCCCTCCTCTCGCGCGTCGCCTTCGCGATCGACGTACCGGCGTTTCAGCCCATCGACGCCGTCGGCTGGGTGCTGTGGCGCCGCAAAGAAGGCTGCACCGTGACCCGCATGTCGGGCGCGCCCATCACGCTCGGTGCTGGCTTCGGTGTCGTGTTCGAGTGGATCTCGCTCGAGTCGCGCATCGAGATCGCGCGCCGCGTGGCACTCCTCGCGTAGTCACGGAGCTCGATGCTCGTAGATAGTCACTGCCACCTCGAAGAGAAAGACTTCGAGGTCAAGGACGGGCCCACGGGCGTCACGAGCGCGCGGGACGAGATCGTCGCGCGGGCGCTCGAGGGCGGCGTTGGTGCGCTCATCTGCATCGGCTCGGGCGCGTCGCTGGTCGAGGTCGACAACGCCGTGGCGTGGGCCGAGCGGCACCCGAAGATCTGGGCCGCCATCGGCATCCACCCGCACGACGCTGCCCGCATGGACGAAGCGACGTTCGCGCGGATCCGTGAGCTGGCGTCGCACCCCCGGGTCGTTGCCGTCGGTGAAACCGGCCTCGACTACCACTACAACTACTCGCCCGCCGAAGATCAACGCCGCGTGTTCACGCGATTTCTCCACCTCGCCACCGAGGTGAACAAGCCCGTGACGCTGCACATCCGCGACGCGCATGAAGAAGCACGCGCGATCTGGGCAGCCGATGCGCGCGGACTGAAGGGTGTGGTGCACTGCTTCACCGGTAGCGCGGCCGATGCCGAAGCGTGGCTCGCGCTAGGGCTGCACATCAGCTTCTCCGGCATCCTCACGTTCAAGAGCGCGGCCGAGATCCAGGCCGCGGCCAAGCTCGTTCCCGACGACAGGATGCTCGTCGAGACCGATTGCCCGTACCTCGCGCCAATCCCGTATCGCGGACGTCGCAACGAGCCCGCGTACGTGGTGCACACCGCGAACAAGCTGGCCGAGCTGCGTGGCCAGACGCCGGAGCAAGTCGCCGCGCACACGACGCGCAACGCGTCTGCCTTGTTCGGCGTCGCGGTCTAGCCTTCGGCGCAAACCGCTCGCCTGCGGCCACAGCTGGGGGTAGGCTGCCCGCCACCTTTCGAGTCGTTTGCCACGTTGTCATCACGAGCTACTCAAACATTGGATCAGATGGCGCATTTGTCAGAAGCCCAGCCCGTAACAAGCCGAAATCACTAACGGCATTTTCATTGCATCCCAAGGCCGCGATGTCTTCCATGTCCAGAACCTATTGGCTCGTCGCTGCGATGGCCGCGACGACGCTGCTCGGCGGTGAGGCCGCCGCGCAGACCGTCACGATGGCCTGCTCCCCGGGACCCGACACGTCGAGTGGCACCATACAAGGAACAATCAGTCTCGCCGCAGTGATGGATCCGCGCGCCACGCCCGTGGTGGTGTCGAGCATCTCGAGCACGTATGCAGGCCGCGTTTTTGGTCGCGCCGAGTGCGACTGCGACACATCCGACGTGTTCGCGCGCATCCAGCTATCGACGTGCCTAAATCAAGGCGCGTCCGGCTCGGCCACCGTGTGGGTTGGCACCTCCGCTTGTTCCGACTTCTCGGTGCGCACCGCGGTGAACCAAACGCAGTGTCAGAAGTACCCGGTAACGACGCTGAGCAACAACAGCTTCAACGCGGGCGGCGGCAACTGCGGAACGACGAACTATCTCGACGTGCTCATTCCTTCCCGAGCACTCTTCTCGCCGAACCTAGGCTCGTGCGACATCACCTCGGCGACCAACCAGTTGTTCATTTTCGTCGGCGCCAGCGATACGAATCTCGCGGCCACGTGCACGCTGGCGCTGACCGAGCAGGCGGCGGCCCCGGCTGCAGCAGTCAACGTCAACTCGGCGAGCGGCGAAGGTGCCATGACGATCAGCTGGGACTCGCCTCCAGCGGGAACGAGCCTCCAGCCCACCGCCTTTCAGGTGCTGTGCGACGACGGCGAGGGCAACCCCATTCCAGACCACAAGTTCGATCCGGTCTACTCCGTGTGTCTTCAAGATGGCATCCACCGTCGCCAGAACATGTTCGGCGTCAGCAACATTTCCGCCATCACCGACGGGGGTACCAGGGCTGACCTCGGGCTCGGGACGAGCTCGTTCGGTTTATCTCAAGGCGGCTCCCAGCAGGCATTCCCGCACGCGAGCGATGACATGGGGACCGACGACATGGGCGTCGACATGAGCGTCGGCGTCGATATGTCTGCTACTACGAGCTTGAAGAGCGGCAAGCGCCCGACCATCTCCGGTTTGCCCGCGCCGTTCGATCATTTGGACCCGGCGTTCGTGGTCACCGACCGAATCCCTGCGGGAACCTCGTACTCGCCACGAATCGAAAATCTCGAAAACAACCGGACGTACCGATGCACCGTCGTGTCGATCGATGACTTCGGCAACGCGACGGCGAGTCCCATCGTCGAGGGCACGCCGAAGCCCGTCGACGATCTCTACAACCGCTATCGCGCGAGCGGCGGCACGGCGCAAGGGTTCTGCTTCGTCGCTACTGCGGCCTACGGCGACTACGACCATCCCCAGGTGAAGGTGTTGCGCGCGTTCCGCGACCTCGTGCTCGAGCAATCCGCGCTCGGTCACGCGTTCGTCGGCGCGTACTACGCGACGAGCCCCCCCCTCGCGCGCTTCATCGCCGGCGGTGACGTGCGTCGCACGATCGCGCGTGGCGTGCTGTGGCCGCTCGTCGGCGTGGCGATGCTTGCGCTCGAGCTCCACTCGCTCTTCTTCGCGCTCCTCGTCGTCGTGGGTGGACCCACGGTCATCACGTTCTTGTGGCGTCGTCGCAGCAGGCGTCGACGCACGCTGCAAGAGGTCGCAGCGTGAACCGGACCGCCTCGTTCCTCTCGTCGCTGGGCTTGCTCTGTCTGCTCGCGGCGCCTGCCCTGGGAGACGCTACGGCAATCGGTGGCTACCGCCCCGAGTTCGGCAGCAAGTACAACGGCAAGACCGAATCTCCGCAGTGGTTCATGCTCGAGATCAAATTCACGCCTTACACCCCACACATCGATCAGTCGGCCGGTCTGCGTGCCGGCGCCACGCCGTTCGCCGACCTCTTCAACGCGCGCGAGTACAACGAGACCGGGCAGCTGATCAACACGGGACAACAACCCGGCTATCGCCTGCTCACCAGCATCGAGTTCGATGTCCAGTTCCTCCGGCGCCCCTGGGGAAACTTCGGTGTCGGTCTAACCACCGGCTTCTATCGTCGTACCACGCACGCGTTCGTCATCAATCCCGACGGCTCGGGCTGCACGCTCGCCACCTGCTCGCGGTCGGGCGACGAGAGCGGCCTCAACATCCTTCCGCTGTCGGCGTTGTTCATCTACCGGCTCGACCTGCTCGCGAACCGCTACCACATCCCGATCGTCCCCTACTTCAAAGTCGGCCTTGCCTACTACGTCTGGTGGATGAACGACGGCAACGGCATTCTCTCCGCGTCGAAAAAGCCGTCCTACCAGCCGGGTTCAACCATTCAGCCGCAGGAAGCCAAGGGCGGTAGCTTCGGCTTCGTGCTCCACCCGGGCATCGCTATCCAGCTCGACTTCCTCGAGCGCAAGGTCGCCCACACGATGGACATGGAGCTCGGCATCAACCACAGCTACCTCTTCGTCGAGCTCAACTACGCCAACGTGAACGGCTTCGGTGCGGCGAACAAGCTCAACCTCTCCGACACCATGGTCAACACCGGCCTCGCCTTCGAGTTTTGACCGAAGAGAAGCCCGCACCGCGTCGCCTGCGCTTCGTCGTCGAGTACGACGGGGGCGACTTCGTGGGCTGGCAGCGTCAGGACAATGGTCCATCGGTGCAAGCCGCGCTCGAAAAAGCACTCGGTGAGTTGACGCACGAGCAGCACTTCTTTCGCGGTGCGGGCCGCACGGACTCGGGTGTGCACGCGACAGGTCAGGTCGCTCACACCGACATCGTGCGCAACATCAAGCCGCACGGCGTTCTCTCGGGCATGAACTCGAAGCTGCCGCGTACGATCACGGTGCGCAGCGTGGAGGACGTGCCACGCGGGTTCGATGCGCGCCTGTCGGCGATCGGCAAGACCTATCGGTACACGATCTGGAACGATCGCGTTCGCTCGTCGCTGCGTGACCGGTACAGCTGGCACCTGCGACCCGAGCTCGACGTCGCGCGCATGAACGAGGGCGCGCAGCACCTCGTGGGGCAACACGACTTCGCCGCGTTTCGCGCGGCAGACTGCGAGCGCGACACCACGGTGCGCACAATGCGCCGGATCGAGGTCACGAGGAGCGACGGCGTCGTCACCATCGAGGTCGAAGGCGATGCGTTCCTGAAGAACATGGTGCGCATCATCACGGGCACGCTGACCTGGGTGGGTGAGGGCCGGCTCACCCCGGACGATCTCGCGCGGGTTCGCGACTCCCGAGATCGTCGCAAAGGCGGCATCACCGCGCCTCCACACGGCCTCAGCCTCGTGCATGTCGACTACCCACCCCTTTCCGAGATCGGCGATACCCTGTTCAGGCCGCCCCGCACCAGTAGCTGCTCGAAAAATGACGCTTGCTGGGCCTTCCCGCGGGGCGTATAACAAGTGGTATGGTGGTCGAACCAATTTGCCCTGGTTCTTCCTCGCCCACCACGGAGTCACCCGATCGTCCTGAGTGTGATGATCGGGCGCCAAACGCGGCGGCTTTCGAGGCAGAACGAGTCGAGTCAGCCAGCGCGGCGGACCTCCCAAAGGACGGCGCGGACGACGACAAAGACGTCCGCGGCGACTGGGGGCCATCAGGCCGCGCTGCGATGCGCGCGAAGGTCATCGCCGAGATGCCGAGCTGGTACAGCCCGCTCGGGCACTTCGTGTTCCCCGCGCTGTTCGGGCTCGGCGTGATAGGCGTTTGCGCGCACTACGTGACGGGGCTGCGCCACCTCGAGCTGCTGACGATCCCGTTCACGCTTTTGCTATCGAACGCCATCGAATGGTTCACCCACCGGGACGTGTTGCACAAGCGGAGCGGGATGATGCCCATCCTCTACGAGCGCCACACGCCGGTGCACCACAAGCTCTTCACGACCGACGACATGGCCATCACCGACTGGCGCGAGCTGCGCAACGTGATGCTGCCCGCATTCGGCGTCATCGCGATCTTGTCGTTGCAGCTGCCGTTGCTCGGCGTCGCGCTGCTCGTCGGCCTGCGCAATGTCGCGCTCCTGTTCATGGCCACGTCGATGGCGTATGTGCTCCTGTACGAGTGGCTCCACCTGTCGTATCACCTGCCGGTCGACAGCTTGATCGGTCGCCGCACGGTGATTCGCTGGCTGGCGCGGCACCACGCGCTCCACCACGACCCGAAGCTCATGCAGCGCTGGAACATGAACGTGACGGTGCCGCTGTGGGATTGGCTGAGCGGCACGATCTACAACCGGGAACCCTCAAGGTCGGCGGCGCCCCGCCGGTCGCACGCCCAGCCCCTCCATCGCGGCACGTAGATCGTCGGCTTCGAGTGAGCGCGCGGCTTCGCGCAGGCTGATACCGAGCTTCTCGTCCACCTCGCTCTCGAACGCGTAGTAGCCGGTGCGAAAATACGCATCGATGAGCATCGCGTTGCCGTCGGTGCCAAGCCGCTTTACCAGCGCATCGAAGAAGGCCACGTAGGCGTCGTAGCCCGTGTGATATTCGGTCTTCGGGATCGCGAGCGTAGCCGCCGCGAGCTCACGCGTGACCCAGTCCGTCGCGCCTTCCACCATGTGCGACAAACGCCGTCGCTGCGCCTCCATGCTGTAGCGATGCGAGAGCGCATGCAGCACCTCGTGGGTGATGACCGCCTCGAGTGGGATGTGCGATTGCGGCGTGACGTACACCGTCGAGTCCGCGCCGAGCGCGGGCGTGTGGAACCCGACGACACCTGCCGGCGGGCCACCTCCTCGTCGACGATCGAGCTTGCCGTAGCGATCGGCCAGACCGTCGCGATGCAGGATCTGAATGCGGATGCAGGCGATGTTGCGCGGGAGTTGGTCTCCGAAGGCTTGCGTGAGCGCATCGATGGCCAGGAGCGATGGCCGCTGCTGCGCACCTTCAGGCGGTGCCCCGAGAAAGAACCACGGAGCGTCGGGCGGTGGAAGCGAACCGCAGCGCTTGCGCTGCTCGCCGTCGGCGAGTGGTCGGACACTTGGCTGCGGTGGACCCGCTGTCGCGCGCGTTCCCAGCCCCACGAGGAAAAGCCCGACGAGAAAGAGCCCTGCAAGCAGACGGACGAGGAGCCCGGCCACGCCCAGGCGCGGCGCAATCCTCATGGGTGCTATGCGCGGGGCAGCTTCCGCTCGGCGGGCTTATCGTCACCGCCGTCGTCGATCTCGACGAACAGGCCGTAAAGCAAGCCGACCGCGACGCTGAGCACGGGCGCGGTGGCGAGGCCCACTTCGCCCACGTGTTGGATGTTGATGGTCTGCGCTGGGAGGAAGCGCACACCGAGCGCTGCCATGCCGGCGCCGATGAGACCACCGACGACCATCTTGATGATGGGCGTCCAGATCGTCTCTGCGCGCCACGGCGCGCGACCGGCGACGAGACCGACGACGGCGCCCACGATGCCGCAAGCCAGATACGGCAGCGCGGCACCGAGGAACGAGTCCACTCCGAGGCCGAGCCGGATGAGGCCGTATCCCACGCCTCCCCCGACCAAAGCACCCTTCAAAAGCCCCCAGATGAAACGACTCGCCACGCTCTTCATGCTATCGGCCTCCGTCGGTGAATCACCCTGGTGAATCCGAACGGCAAGCAAATCGCCGATCCACCCGATGCATCGCCTTCTCATTGTACGCTCGTTCGACGGAAATAAGCCCTACCCAAATCGGCATAAGACCTACGAATGCGAGCGCGTTGCTTAGGGGATAGCAGACAGCGACCGAGCCGCCAGTCCTTGTAGCCCTTGTAGCCCTTGTGCCGCGAGAGGCCCTTGTGGGCCCTGTTGCTCGTTCAGGGCGACGGCACGCATGCGCTCGAGCACGGGTGCGATGCTCTCGCCGAAGTGAGGGCGATCGGCTGCGGACAGCGCTGGAAGCCGCGGAGATTTGGCGTGACCCAGCTGCACGGCCGCCGGGGTGCCTTCGTAGGTGATGGTGAGACCTCCGTCGCAGCGGCCGAGGACGTTGCCCTGTGAGACGGCGGCGCCGAGCCGGAGGCCCCGGGCGACGCGCGTGAGCTGGGCGTACTCCACCCGCTCGTTGGTACCCACAGTGGTGAGAACCAGCGTGTTGCCGGTCGCCGTGTGCGTGAGGCTCGTGACGGTGCCGGTCGCGACTGCTTGTACGACGCTGGCCGGCGGAACGGTGTGCTCCACGGTCACGCGACCGTCGGGGCCGAAGCGAGGCGCGCTGCGAGCTTGCCCGCTCCCGCGGGCATAACGTACCGGAGACGCGAGGAAGCGACGCGCGGTCGCTTCGCCGCGCTCGTTGTAGTGGCCGTCGCTCGTGCCATAGGCGAAGCTGCGACGAGTGCCGGCGCGCGTGACCCACTCCACGCCGAGGATCCGGCCATAGCGTTGGAAGCGACCACCGACGAGCCGCTTCTCGGCGATGACGCGCAGACGCTCGCGCGGTCCACAGGCGGCGAGATCCCCTTCTCCACCCAGCACGCGCCCGAGGAGCTCGCCGAGCGCGGGGTTTTCACCGGCGCGCTTGAGCCCGTCCCACATGCCAGCGCCACAGGGGACCACTGCCTCGACCACCTTCGTCTCGGAACGCCCATCGATCTTGCTCGGCGTGCGCTTGCGCGTGAGGTCCAACCGATGAGCGAGCACGGGCGAGACGCGGAACTCGACCGCCACGGCTCGGTCGTCGGCATCGTCGACCACGAACAGAGACTGCGACGCGCGCACGGAGGCGAGGTCGAGGACCTCCGCAAAGCCCTCCTCGACCGTCGTCGCGAGCTTCTTGCCGAGCAATGGGGTCAGCGCTTGCGCGATGGTCTGGCCATCGGTCAGTTGCACCTCGAGCGTTCGCCCCCCCGCGGGATCGTCGATCAAGGCTGCGACCTTCGCGACCGGCTTGCGATCAGCGGCCGTGGGAGCGCCCCCGGTGGCGCCGGCGTGGACGCGCGTGATGCGCAGGAGCTCACCGATGGACGTGCCACCGCGGATTCCGAGGAAGTAGACGTTCACGCCGATGAGGGCGAAGAACACCAGGAACAGGCGCAAGGTGCCCGCGCGCTCGCTGGCTCGCTGTGGCCGAGCACGGCGCGGAGACACGACGCCGCCTGCGGGGCTGCGAGGTGTCCCGCGCTTGCGGGCAGAAGGGCTGCGCGACATCGTAGACTCTCGTCGGTATCACCCTGTAGATCCCGGCGCCAGTTTTGTAGATCTCGATCCAGCTTTTTCCTGCAGCCCGTCAAAAAAACGCCGCTTAATGCGTACGCACCAATCCAATTGACGCATTCGCATAAAGCTCCTACCGTCGCTCCATGAAGCCCGCCTTTCTCGCCCTGGCGCTCGGTCTCGTCTTTGGCCGCCAAGCGGAGGTTCCTAACACCAAGCTCGGGCGCCAAGCGCTGCACCCGCAGCCGTGGTCGCCTCACGCTTCGAGCTTCGTCGACGGCACGTTCAACGGTCGCAACTACAAGCTGTACGTGCCTGGCGGTTACACCGGTACCGCGATCCCGCTGGTGCTCATGCTGCACGGCTGCGACCAGACGCCTGCGGGCTTCGCTGCCGGCACCCAGATGAACGCCCTCGCGGAGACGGCGACGTTCTTCGCGCTGTATCCCGAGCAGTCGAGCGGCAAGAACGCTGGGCTTTGCTGGAACTGGTTCGAGCCCACGAGCCAGACGCGCGGCAGCGGAGAGCCGGCCGAGCTCGTCGGGATCCTCGACCACGTCGCTGCGACGTACCAGGTGGACAGCACGAAGGTGTACGCCGCGGGTCTCTCGGCGGGCGCGGCGATGTCGGTGGTTCTTGGAGCGACCTACCCCAACCGCTTCTCCGCCATCACCGTGGCGTCGGGTCTCGAGTTCAAGGCAGCGACGTCTGCGAGTGGTGCCTTCACGGCGATGTCATCGGGCGGTCCGACGCCGAAGACCCAGGGCACCGCTGCCAAGACCGCGATGGGGGCCGCGGCGCGCGCGGTTCGCGTCCTCGTGATCCACGGCAGCGCGGACGACACGGTGGCGCCGGTGAACGGCAACCAGGTGTTGTCGCAGTGGGCGCAGACGAATGATCTCGCCAGCGATGGTACCGACGACGACAACATCGACGATGTCGCCGACGCGACGGACACATTGACCGTCGCTGGCGGCTACTCGGCCACCCGCACGAGCTACACCAACGCCAGCAGCGGCAAGATCGTGATGCAGAAGATCGTGGTCACCGGCATGGGCCACGCGTGGTCGGGCGGTGACCCGAGCGGCAACTACACCGATGCCAAGGGGCCGAACGCCACGCAGCTCAGCTGGAGCTTCTTCACCGACGGCCTCGTCCTGCCCAGTGTCGACGCCGGCACGCTCGACGACTTCGCCGTGCCGCCCAGCGACGGATTCACCAGCTCCGACGCGGCAGCGACGAGCGGCGCGGACGCTGCCGGCACGATTGGCCCCGGCGGGGCGGGCACGTCCGGCTGCGCGCTCGCGGGCCACGGAAGCGCGGCGAGCGGCACCTGGGTCGCGCTCGTCGCCCTGGTGTACGTGATCCTGCGACGCCGACCGTAGCGGAGCTACCGGCGCGCGCTGCGGAGCATCTCGTCGGCGTGGGCACGCGCCTTTTCGGTGAGCTTGCCCGACAGCATTCGCGCGATCTCGTCGCGGCGACCCGCAGCGTCGAGCGGGCGCACCTCGGTGCGCACGCGACCGTCCACCTCCCCCTTCATCACGCGGAACTGCGCATCGGCATACGCCGCGATTTGCGGGAGGTGGGTGATGCACAACACTTGCTTGTCGGCAGCGACGGCGCGGATCTGTCGGCCCACGACGTCGGCGATGGCACCACCGATGCCGGCGTCCACCTCGTCGAACACGTAGGTGGCCACCTGGTCGGCCTTCGACAGCACCTTCTTGAAGGCGAGCAGGATGCGTGACAGCTCGCCACCCGAGGCGATCTTGTGGAGTGGCCGCGGCTCCTCTCCGCGGTTGGCCGAGAGCAAGAACTCGCAACGATCCCACCCGAGCGGACCGACCCGGCGCGGACCCGGCTCCCCGTCGAACAGCGCCTCTTGCGGGTCCCCGTCCTTCGGTGCGACGAGAGACAGCTTCGGCTCGAGGCGCGCGCCATCCATCGCGAGCTCCACCAGCGCTTCCTGCGCCTTCTTCTGCAGCGTGCGAGCCGCCTGGTGCCGCGAGGTCGACAGCGCGGTCGCCGCTTTCTGCGCCGCCGCGCGCGCGGTATCGACCGCCTTGCCGAGGCTGGCGCGGTGGCTCTCGTGCGAAGACAAGCGCTCGAGCTCGACCTCGAGCTTGGCCTTGTGCGCGAGCAGCTCTTCCTCGTTGGTCGCGACGCCGCGGTGCTTGCGCATCAGACGACCGATCTTGTCCAGCCGATCTTCCACCTGCGCCAAGCGTTCGGGGCTCGCTTCCAGCGCCTGACCATAGCGACGCAACTCACGTGCGGCATCCTCGACGAGGACGCGCGCTTCTTCGAGCTGCTTGCCGATGCCGACCACTTGAGCGTCGACCTTGCCCAGCTCGGCGAGATCTCGGCTCAGCTGGCCCAGCTCATCGGCCACTGCGCCTTCGCGCGCGTACAGCACTTCTTCGCCGCGGCTGACGACAGCCTCGAGCCGCCCCATCGATCGCAGTCGCTCGCGCTCGAGCTTGAGCCTCGCCTCCTCGCCGATCTCGAGAGCTGCATCGTCGAGCTCGCGAAGCTGGAAGCGCAGGAAGTCTTCGCGCTCCGCACGCCCGCGCTCGTCGAGCGACGCGCCCGAGAGCGCCTGGCGTGCGGCATCGAGGCTCTCCCACACGGCCCGCATCGTGGCGAGCAGTGCCGCGTTCTCGGCGAAGGCATCGAGCACCGCGAGGTGGTGCGCCGCGTCGCCGAGCGATTGATGCTCGTGTTGACCCGCCAGCTCGATGAGCACGCCGGCGACGTTGGAGAGCGTGGCCACCGTCGACAACGTGTTGTTGATGTAGACACGGCCGCGACCCGAGCGTTGCACGACGCGGCGTACGACGAGGCCATCGTCGGTCTGCTCGATGCCGGCCTTGGCGAGGCGCTCGGCCAGCGCATCGGCCGCGGGACCGTGCGGTGGCTCGAAGACCGCCTCGATACGCGCTTCCACCGCCCCATTGCGAACAACGTCTGCCGAGATACGACCGCCGCGCAAGAGGGAAACCGCGTCGACGAGGAGCGACTTGCCCGCGCCGGTTTCACCCGAGAGCACGTTGAGGCCCGGACCGAACGAGATCTCCACGTCGTCGAGCAACGCGTAGTCCGTGATGCGGAGGTGGGTCAGCATGACTCGGCCAAGTTGCTTATCGAAGTGATCGCATAAGAGGTTTCTACTCGCCCCAACGCAGCTTCTCGCGGAGCACACCGAAGTGACCTTGCGCGGCCCGGAACAAGTACAGCGGCTGGGCTGCCTCAGACAAGACCACGCGGTCGCCCGTGCCGATCCGGTGTCCCCACTGCCCATCGATCGTGAGGAGCACGTGGTCGGCCTGGCTCGCGAGGGTCACTGCGATGCGTCCCGCGGCCGGCAACACGATGGGACGATTGGTCAGCGTGTGCGGACAGATCGGCGCGATGACCACGGCTCGCACGTCGGGCGCGATGATGGGCCCACCCGCCGAGAGGTTGTAGCCGGTGGAGCCCGTCGGCGTGGCGATTATGAGGCCGTCGGCGCGATAACGCGTGAGCGCCTTGTCGTCGACGGTGACGTCGAGCTCGATGAGGCGCGCGAGCGCGCCCTGGCTCACCACGGCGTCGTTGGCAGCGTGGCGCACGATCCTCTCTCCATTGCGCAGCTGCAGCTCGCAACGGAGACGCAAGCGCTCCTCGAGCGGCAGCGTACCGTCGAGCGCACGACCGAGCACCGCGCGCGCATCGGACGGCGGGGCGGACGACAAGAAGCCCAGGGTGCCGAGATTGAGACCGAGGATCGGAACCCCGTGGTCGGCCACCAACGCTGCGCCCCGAAGGATGGTGCCATCGCCGCCGAGCACCACGAGGAGGTCGAGCTGGGTACCGGCTTGCGACGCTTCGAGGATGGGTACGGTGCTCACGGCGCGCAGGGACACGCGCTCTTGCTCGGTGGCCTCGGGGTCATCCGACCCGTCATTGCCAACGACCAGCGAGGGAACGTGCCCGAGCTCCCCAAGAAGGGCCACGAGGTCCGCGGCGATCTCGAGGGCTTCTGGCTTGCTACGGCGAAGCAATAGGCCGACCCGTCGGGACATGGCGGGGCACTCTAGACCGCAAAGCCCGTTGCCCCCAAGCAGTGCTTTACCCAAGCAGTACTTTGGCTGCTGTTGTATACCGTGACCGCCGCAGCAAATTGGGAGCAGGGATTGCGCTTGACTCATGCAAAGGCGCCAACTATAAGTTTGCGCCTTCAGGGAAAAATCATGGTCAAGACCCAATCCATCTCCACCGAGTCCGCCCAAGCCGATCGCAAATGGCATGTGGTCGACGTCGCCGGCATGACCCTCGGCCGCGCCGTCACGCAGATCGCTCACATCCTGCGCGGGAAACACAAGCCCACCTTCACGCCCCACGTCGACAGCGGTGACTTCGTCGTCGTCGTCAACGCCAGCAAAGTCGCGCTGACCGGCAAGAAGATGCAGGGCAAGCTTTATCATCGTCACTCGCTGCACCCAGGCGGCATCACCACCTTTACCGCCGAGCAGTTGATCGCGCGCAATCCGCGCGAGGTCATCGAACGCGCCGTGTGGGGCATGCTGCCGAAGGGTCCGCTCGGACGTCGCATCTACAAGAAGCTCAAGGTCTACGCCGGCGACAAGCACCCGCACGTCGCGCAAAAGCCCAGCGAGCACAAGCTCGCCGCCGTTTAACAAGAAAGCTTTAGAACATGCCAGCCACCGACACGCTCACGCTCAAGGTCGACAAGAAGAACGCCTTCTACTCAACGGGTCGTCGCAAGACCGCCGTTGCCCGTGTGTGGATGATGCCCGGTTCGGGCAAGATCCTCATCAACCGCCGCGAGCTCGACAGTTACTTCGGCCGCGCAACCTCGAAGATGGTCGTTCGCCAGCCGCTCGAGCTCACCGAGACGCTCGGCCGCTACGACATCTTCGTGAACGTCTCCGGGGGTGGCCTCTCCGGCCAGGCCGCCGCGATCCGTCACGGTGTCACGCGCTCGCTCATGAAGATCAACGGTTCGTTCCGGCCCAGCCTCAAGAAGGTCGGCTACGTAACCCGCGACTCGCGTCAGAAAGAACGTAAGAAGTACGGTCAGCGTGGCGCTCGCGCCCGCTTCCAGTTCTCGAAGCGCTAGTCTCTCGGTTCCAACGAAGCATCACGCAAAAGGCGGCTCCTCGGAGCCGCCTTTTGTTTTTGGGGGCTCCTCCTTCGTTGGCCGGAGCGCCGTTCGAGACCAACCTGTCTCGGGCCCGTCGACCCCAGTTGGTACGCCTTCTTCGCTCGACGCCCCCCGCGTTCGCCACCAGCTCCACGGGTTTGGCGCGTTTCCCACTGGCGCGATAATTGCTCCAGATGCGCCGGTGCTTCGCTTCGTCGTCGTACTGCTGCTGGTCACGTCCCCGGTCGTTGCCGCATCGACGGTCACGTCTGCGCTTGATCGCGGGCTTGCCACGCGCGGGGTGATTGGTCCGCACCAGGCCCGTGTTGCCGAGAAGCGTCTCGCTCTCTTGAGCGGGGCCGACCGCGCTAAGCTTGAGGCGCTTGTGAAACACGCGGGGTCGGACGAGGAAGCCGCTTTTCTGTTGAAAACCGTTGCCGCGGGTTACTCGACCGCCGCCACCGCAAAGTTCGCCGACCAGATCCGTGGCAAATCGGTGCGCTGGCTGCAACGTCACCTCACCGCAGGCGACACGCTGCAAAGCATGACCGGCACCCGGCAGGTGTTTTCGATGTCGTGTCAGGCATCGGTGGCCATCACACTCCGTACGGAGAGCGATCCCATCTTCGCGTTGAAGCTACACACGCGTAACCCGCAGATGAACATGGTCCACTCAGGCGACGCGTACCGCTTCAGCCCCGATCTCGCGAAGCGCGAGGAGCGTATGCTTCAATCGCCAGATACAGACGGAGTCAGGGCCGTAGCGGTCGCTCGGAGTCTCTCTGGCGGCGTTGGGCGTACGGCACTTGATTTGCTCAACCGAATTTCCAACGTCACGGCGCTACGGTACGAGGGGATACCGCGCGGTGATGAGGCCTCGGGCAAGGGCCGCAACCTACGGCATCTCGTCGCGCAGATGACGCGAGCGCTTGAGGATGGCCAAATGGTGCCCATCGAGGTGACATTCAAGGACTCGAGCCACTTAATGCTCGCCATGCACACCCGCGTGGATCGTGACGCCGGCGTCCCCGTGCGCCTGTTCCAGATCCACGAGCCCTGGAACGGCAACACCGGCTGGGTGTCTCAGCGTGAGCTGCTGGCGGATCGGATCCGCCTTTCATCCCAGGCTGCACTGAGTGGCATCTACGCGCCGAAGCCAGTGGACTAGACCGCATCTCCTTTGTTGCTGACGCGCCCCCGCGTGGCGTAAAGGACCTCATGCCTCGTCACAGCTCGTGGACCTGCGCAGCGCTCGCCGTCGGCCTCCTTGCCAGCGGTTGTCGCGTCTCCATTCGAGCCACGGCGAGCGACCCGGACCACGGGGTACCATCGCCCGCCATGCGCTGGTTGCATGGGCCCGGAACGCCATTGATTGGGGGCCAAGCCGGCCTGACGCTTGTGCAGCCCGACGACGCACGAACGTTGCTCGGCTTCGGCGGGATACCGCTGTCCGCGAGCCAGGTGTGGTCGTTCTCGCTCCCCGACGACAAGTGGACCGAGGTTCGCGTAACTTCCGCCTTACCCACGGCGCGTACCGGCCACTGCGCGGCGTTCCTGCCGACGAGCAACGAGATCTTGTTCGTAGGCGGCCACGACGACCACGGGAACGTCTCGCCAGCTGCGATGGTGTTCGCCGTTGCTGGCTCGTCGTTCACGCAGATGCAAGGTGGACCGCCCCCCGGGAGTGGTTGCGTCGCTGCGTATCTTCCGAAGCTGCAGCGAGCCATCGTGCTCGACACGGATGGCCATACGTGGAGCTTCGACGGTCAGGTGTTCGCAACGCTGTCGCCCGCGCGTACGCCGCCCGCGCGTCACGATGCCGCGATGGCGTACGACCCCGTGCACGGTGACACCGCCTCGGGTCGCCTGCTGCTGTTCGGCGGCACTACAGCGACGAGCGAGAGCGCCGAGCTGTGGTCCTTCGACGGCACCACGTGGGCCGAGCTCGGCACCGTGGGTGATCCGAGCTCCGTCGACACCGACGAGCCGCGCCCGCTCAGCCGGGCACGCGCTGCCGTGGCCCTCGATGCGAGCCGGCGCCTGCTGTACGTGTTCGGTGGCGTGCGGATGGGGGTCTTCCTCAACGACGCGTGGCGCCTCGACCTGCGCACCAACACCTGGGAAAAGTTGGGCCCGGGTGCTGGCCCCGTCGGTCGCGCCGATGCGTCCGTAGCCTACGACGCCGCCCGCGATCGCTTGCTCGTGTTCGGCGGGACCGGTGCCAAAGGGCCGCTTTCCGACGGCTGGGCTCTCACCCCGACCTCGACACCGTCGACGCCGTAGTCGACCGCCGTGGCATCCCGTCGCATCCCGATCGCGCTCAAGCTCCTCGCGGTGTACCTCGTGCCGACGGTGGTGGCGTTCGCCGGGTTCTCGCTGCTGGCGCACGTGAGCGCGTCACGAGGGCTCGAAGAAGAGCTGGGCCGGCGCCTCGTCGGTGTGGCCGCCACGGCTGCGACGCTCGTCGAGGACGAAGAGCTCTCCTTGCTCCAACCCGGCGACGAGGACACGCGCACCTACCGCAACCTCCGCCGGCACCTCGGCGAGCTGTCGGCGGCGACCGGCGTTGCGCGCATCTACATCTTCGACGAGGAAGACCGCTCGCTCTGCGACACCGACAACACGCCCATCGGCGAGCGCTACTATGCGTTGTCGCGGTCGACGACGGAGCTGCGGCTCGCGCGCAACGGCTCGCCGAATGCGTCGGTTCTATTCCGCGGAGAAGACGGCCAGTCGTACAAGAGCGCCTTTGCCGGCCTCCACGACTCGGAAGGACGCGACCGCTGGGTCGTCGGTGTCGACGGTGCAGCCTCGATGTACGCGCAGCTCGCGTCGCTGCGGCGCACGCTCCTCGTCGCTGGCGCGCTCGGTGTACTGGTGGTCATCGCGCTCTCGTTCGTCGCCGCTCGCCTGCTGGTGTCCCCGATCGGTCAGCTCGCGCGCGCTGCCGCCCGCATCGGTCGAGGCGACCTCGACGCCCCCATCGCACGCACCTCTCGCGACGAGATCGGCACCGTGGCAGAGACGATGGAACGCATGCGCGAGCAGCTGCGATCTCGCGACGAGCGAATGCAGATGATGCTGGCCGGTATCGCGCACGAGGTGCGCAACCCTCTCGGTGGCCTGCAGCTCTACGCGGGTCTGTTGCGCGACGAGATTCCGCCCGAGCGCGAAGATCTGTTGGGCCACACCAAGAAGGTCGAGCGCGAGCTCGAGCACCTGAAGAACATCGTCTCCGACTTCCTCGAGTACGCGCGAAGACCTCGCCTCGAGCGCGCGCCCGTCGAGCTAGGCTCGCTGTTCGACGAGATCCGCGAGCTCGTGCGCGGTGATCTCGCGGATCGACGCGTGCGTCTGGTCGTCGAGATACCGGTCCCCATCACGTTGCAGGCCGACGCCGGACAATTGCGCCGGGCGCTTCTCAACCTCGTTCAGAACGCGGTCCAAGCGAGCGCCGCGGACGAGGTGGTCACGTTGCGTGCGTCGCGCGCGGAGGAGCGCGTGCGGATCCAAGTGGTGGACAACGGCAGCGGGATCCCGGAGGACGCACTGGAGAAGATCTGGACGCCGTTCTACACGACCAAGCAGAAGGGCACGGGTCTCGGCCTCGCCTTCGTCCGCGAGATCGTGCTCGATCACGGTGGCTACATCGAAGCAACACCGTCCCACGTCAAAGGCACGACGTTCACGCTGACATTCGTCGCCTAATGGCGCTTGCGACGGCGCTGGTTGTCCTCGCCGACTCGCACGGCTAGAGTCGTCCTCGATGGCTATCATCCTCATCATCGACGACAACGAGACGATCCGCGACGGCATCGCACACATCGTGAAGAAGATGGGCCACACGCCGATCTGCGCGTCGTCGGGCCGGGAGGGGCTGCAGCGCTTCAAGGAGGCGCCGCCCGACTTCGTGATCAGCGATCTCAAGATGGACGGCCTCTCCGGCGTCGATGTACTGCAGAAGATCAAAGAGCAGGCACCCGAGTGCCCGACCATGATCATCACCGCGTTCGGCACGGTGGAGACCGCCGTCGAGGCGATGAAGCTCGGCGCGTTCGACTTCATCATCAAGCCGTTCGCGCCCGAGGTGGTGCGGCTCAAGGTCGAGCGCGCCCTCGAGCTCTCGGCGGCGCAACGGGATCGGGCGCGGCTCAGCGACGAGAATGCGTATCTGCGCGACGAGGTGGCCCACCGCTGCGGCGAGCTCATCGGCAGCTCCGACGGGATGCATCGCGTGTTCTCCATCATCGAGCGCGTGGCGCCCACCGAGAGCTCCGTCGCTATCTACGGCGAATCGGGCACCGGCAAGGAGCTCGTCGCACACGCCATCCACGTGCGCTCGAAGCGCAAGGATCGCGCGTTCATCAAGGTGAACTGCGCCGCGCTCGCGGAGACGTTGCTCGAATCGGAGCTGTTCGGTCACGAGAAGGGCGCGTTCACCGGAGCGGTCCGTCGCAAGCCAGGTCGCTTCGAGCTCGCCGACGGAGGCACGATCTTTCTCGACGAGATCGGTGACATCTCGCCGAGCATGCAAACGCGCCTCTTGCGCGTGCTGCAGGAGCGCGAGTTCGAGCGCGTCGGTGGCGAGCAGACCATCAAGGTGGACGTGCGGGTGCTCACGGCGACCCACCGCGACCTCGGCAAGGAAGTCGCCGAGGGCCGGTTCCGCGAGGACTTGTTCTATCGCCTGCAGGTCGTACCCATCGCCATTCCGCCGCTGCGCGATCGCCGCAGCGACGTGGCCGTACTCGCCGCGCACTTCGTGCAAAAGCTCGCGCCACGCACCAATCCGACCGTCAAGCGGGTCGGTGCCGATGCGCTGGAGAAGCTCGTTGCGTATCGCTTCCCCGGCAACGTGCGCGAGCTCGAGAACGTCATCGAGCAAGCGCTCGTGTTCACCGACGGTGAAGAGGTCACCGCGAGCGCATTGCCGGAAGCGGTGCGTGGTGCGGGTGCGAAGCGGGGCCCGGCCACGGACGCCGATTCGCTCGATCTCGGTTCACCCGATCGCGCGCTGCCGGATGTGCTCGACGACCTCGAGCGGCAGCTCATCCTCAAGGCCTACACCCGCGCCAAAGGTGTGAAGACGGAGACCGCCCGCTTACTCGGCGTGAAAACGAGTGCGCTGTACTACAAGCTGGAAAAGTACGGGATCGTCTGATCTGCCCGCGAAAAACTGAGGGTCGTCGCCGTTTCGACCCTTTGTAATCAATCGATTAGCATCGGCACATGAGTCGCATAAACCCCAGATCATCATGTTCCGCTCGCTGACCATCGCGCTGTTTCTCCTGGGCTCGTTCACGAGCCAGGGCCGTGCTGCGCCTGGTGGCGACGCTGCAAACCCGGGGGGCGCCGATCTGCCGGCGCTCCAGACCGAGGCTCGTCGCGCCGAGCAATCAGTCGCCCCGCTCTACCAGCGCCGCATCGCGCTCGAGGCCGAGGCGAGCCGCCTGTCCGACAACATCGAGCGCCTGCGTCGTGCGCCGGCCGGCGTGCGCCGCGACCTCGAGCTGCAGACCGCGCTCGCCCAGTCGAAGAGCAAGACCGACGAGCTCGAGCGCGTGCAGACCGAGCTGCGCTGGCGCGAGCCCGGCCTCACGGCGCTGCGGCGCCACATGGTGCGCGTCATAGACCAAATGCTGGACGGGGGCGGCACCAACGCGAATCGCTTCCAGCTCGAGCAGCTGCGCAGCGCGACGATCGCGGTGCTGGTGAGCCCTGCCCTGCCGTTGCAGATCGTCCGCGAGCGCGATGGCGGCAACAATGTGGCCGATCCCCTCGATGGTCCGCGCGAGCTGCGCGCCAAGGCCGACCTGCTGCGTGACTCGGGTGACAAGCTGCGCCGCGAGTCACAGCGCATCGCCAAGCATCTCGATGGAATCGAGCGCCGCAAGCACCTGCGCGAGCGCGCGGGCGCCCTCGACGAGGACCTGTTCGGCGAGATGCAGTCGAACCGCGTCGTGTCCCGTGCGCAGGGCACCACCGTGGCGACAGTGAGCGGCGGTCGTTCGAGCGGAAGCGCCGACGCAAGCAAGGCAAACGGAGCCCCCGAGTCGACGCCCCCCGTGGGCGCACCGAACCAGGGCGGGAACACGTTCGGCAGCCCCGTCGCCGACAACGGCGCGCACGAGACCGGCACGGGTACGGTCACCACGGTGAGCCCGCCTTCTCGCACGGGCGAGTACACAGTGCTGCGCAACCTCGTCGACCCCGCCACGCTCGACGAGCTTCGTCAAGCGGATGCCATCGACGACAGCGAACGCCAAGCGCGTGCGCTCAAGAAAGCGCAGACCGAGCTCGAGTCGCGAGCCAAAGAGCTCGAGCGTCGCGCCAAGGTGCTCGACGGTCGCGCCGAAGAAATCAAGCGCCAGAAGTAACGCTGCGCAGTCGACCCTCAGCCCCACATCCGCTATGGTGCAGCCGTGCACGCCGTCGTGCTCCTGGCCGTGCTCCGACTCACGCTCCGCCTCGAGCTGGGACCGGAGTACGACTCCAACGCAAATCGTAGCGAGGTCGTCGCGGGGGCGGAAAACGCCGACCCACCGACGGGCTCTGGCCTTTTGCGCACGACGGCCAAGGTAGGGCTCGCGTGGCGGCGCGGCATCAACCTCCTCCGCGTGCAAGCCGGGCTCGGGGCCAAGGTGTTCTTCAACCCCGACGTGCTCGATCAGTCCGTGATCATCGTGCAAGCCAGCGCCGACGATCGCGTCGCGCTCGGACGCTGGGGAGAGCTTGCCATCGTCGGCGATTACTACGACGCGTTCCAAGACCTCGCCGTCACGCGCTGTACGAGCTGCTTTCGCCGTCGAGACTTTCGCACCGGCACCAGCACGATGCGGCTCAGCCTCTTCGACGGGCCGGGGACGTTCTGGTTCGGGGGTGGCTATCGCGGTTTTCAATACAAACCCGACCCGTACTTCGACTTCAACGCACCGATGGGCGAAGCGGGCGCGAGCATGACCAAGCGCCTCGGCCACGGTGAAGATCCGCACGACCTCACGCTGTCCGCGTCGTACCGCGTCGAACGCCGCGCCTACGACGGCATCGCGCAGGGTCGGGACAACGCGCCAGAGTGTTCGCCGAGCCAGCCGCTCGTCGAGGGCTGTATCGTCACCACGAGCTTCGCGCGCAGCGATACCTTCCATGAAGCCGGTGTCGAGCTGTCGTACGTGGGGACCTTGTTCGCTGCCATCGGCTACACCGCGCAGCTCAATCTCTCGAACAGCTTCGGACAGTCGCTGCTGCGCCACGTGCTCACGCTGCGCCTCAGCTACCGCTTGCCCTGGCAGCTCTACGCGAGCGCCAAGCTGCAGCTCATGGTGAGCAAGTACCTCGATCCGGTGCTGCTCAA
The DNA here is from genome assembly GCA_043741435.1 of Myxococcales bacterium. GTDB lineage: Bacteria > Myxococcota_A > Polyangia > Palsa-1104 > Palsa-1104 > JBDTCO01. Next base: position 2,462 of record JAYUBF010000235.1, on the reverse strand, counting down.
CCAAAAGGTCTCGAGCCAGACCTTCGTGACCATCGAGGACGAGAACCGCAACGCTGTGATTCTCGATCTCGAGCGCGCCGTCCCCAAGCTCGGGCTTGCGGTCAACGCCCGCTATTCGTTCTTCACCAACGAGCTTGGGTCTTCGCCGACGAGTTTTCGTCGACATGTGGGATACGTTGGGTTGACCTACCACTTCGCGACGCGATAAAAGTCGTCCGTGGCGCTGCGCACCGTCTACGACGACCTGCCCGACGGGGACTTGGTAGCGGCGGTGATCGCGTGCGAGCCCGCGGCGTGGCCCACGTTCTTCGCGAAGTACGAGCGCCTCGTGCTCGCCTGCATTCGCCGCGTGCTACGTCGCTACGGCGCCTCTCATGGCGAGGAAGACATCGAGGATCTCGCCTCGCAGACGGCCCTCAACCTCGTGAAGGACGACTACAAGAAGCTGCGCACGTTCGACGCGACACGCGGCTACAAGCTGTCGAGCTGGGTCGGCCTCATCGCCAGCAACACAGCGCTCGACGCGTTGCGTCGCCGCGGTCCGACGGATGTGTGGAGCGCAGCGTCGATCGACGACACCGATCCGGGCATGCCGTCGCTGGTGAACAGTGCGGACGGGCCAGCCGAGTCCCTGCAGCGCAAGGACAATGTCCGCCAGGTCCAGGAAGCCATCGCATCGTTGTCCGATAGCGAGCGGCTGTTCCTCGAGTACTACTACGTGGAGGACCTGGAGCCGGAAGAGATCTCCCGGCTCATGGGCATCAGCCTCAACACCGTCTACAGCCGGAAAAACAAGATTCGCGAGAAGCTGTCTCAGTTCGTGCAGGTTGATTCTCCCGTTGGTGACGGCGAAAATCCCACGGAATCGAGTGCCGGTCGGAAGAAGCCCAAAGGCCGCGCGTAAGAACTTTTGTCATGAGCCAAACCAACCATTCAACGCCCAATGACGGCGGCCCGCGTGACCCGCGTGAGCCAGGCGATGCCGATATCGCCAAGCTGACGAAGCACGCGCTCCACCGCAAGCACGGGTCGCTGCCCACGCCTTCCGATCTCGCCGACGAGGTCCTGCTCCGCTACGTAGACGGTGCTTTGTCGAGCGGCGAGCGCGAGACGCTGGAGAGCCGCCTCCTGCTCGATCCCGAGGCCCGTGAGCGCATCGCGATCCTGCTCGGTGGCCTCGACGACGCACACGTCTCTCGCCGACCCATCCCCACGAGCGAAGGCATCTTGGCTCGCGGCGCCCAGGCGGTCTCGCGTCACGTGTTCCATCTCGCTGGCGGCTTCATCGAGCTGCTTCGCGGCGAAGGCGCGATGGCCCTCCAGCCGGCCCAGAGCGTGCGTTCAGCCAGCATCGGTGAGGCTCGTCCCGCAGCGTTCCAGATCGAACGCCTGTTCCAGGGCGCGCTCGGTACTTTTCCGACCCGCGTCGAGCTTCACGCCGAGCGCGCGACGGTTGCGCCGGCGCTCGCCGATCTCGTGGTGCACGTCGGTAAAGACCAGAAGGCGGCGGAAGGCGTTCGTTGCAAGCTCCTGCGTGACGGCCGCCCCATCGACTCGCGCGAGATCGAAGAGCACGGTTGCACGTTCTCCCGTCTCGGTCCCGGTCGCTATGATATCGAGCTCCGCAAAGGCGGCATCGAGATCGGTCGTATGCAGATCGACCTGCGCGGCTGAGCGTCAGCTAAGCGTCCAAACTGTTGGGGATCTCGGTTGCGCCGACCCTGGCGACCGCGGTAGGGACTGCCGGCTCCGGCAGCCGGCCAGTGGGCCTCATGGCAACGACCTAAGCGTCCGATTTTCGTACATACGCTCCGGGCCTGAAACTTGCTGAGACCGAGACCAACCATGCGCATCACCGTCCGCACCCTCGGCTTTGCCCTGCTCGCCAGTAGCTTGGCGCCCTCCGTGGCGTCGGCGAGGGAGACTTCGCTCCTGTCTGCCGCGACCGCTACCGCTACGCAGGCGCCGCAGAAGGAAGACATCCGCGTCCTTGGCCGCCTCAACGCGAACGTGGCGACGCGCGACGAGCTGCTCCAGGTCCCAGGCATCGAGGCCACCAAGGTCGACGAGATCCTCGAAGCACGCGCCCAGGGTGCCCTGAGCTCGCTCGATCGCTTCGGTCTTGCGCCCGACGTTCTCTCGCGGCTCTCGCTCGAGGGGCGCTCCACCCTGCGCCGCATCCGCGTGCTGCCGCTCGAGACGTTCGCGCAGTCCCCAAAGTCCGCCACGCGCTAGTAGTCCATCTCGTAAGTGTCGATCATAATTCTCGTCGGCCTCAAACCTCGCTCCGGACACACGAATAGTGGACCCTCTACAACACTGAAAGTCGCGGGTGTGGGCCGATGAAGTCGGCCACTTGAAGGTGTTCGGCGACGGACTGCGGGCATAGAGCCCCCTTACCCCCAGGAACTGTACTCGAGCTGTGGTTGCTGATCAGGGGTCCGCGCCCCGATCAGCGGGAA
>JAYUBF010000234.1:0-4454 GCA_043741435.1 Myxococcales bacterium | reverse complement strand
CCAAGAACAACTCGCCTTGGCTCTCGCCGCCTGCCAGGTATTCCACCAAGTGCGGGTGACTCAGTTGTCGCGTGATCGCCACTTCGTCTTGCAATCGCGCGCGCAGCTCGCGACTCGTTCGTGGCCCCAAACGCTTCAGCACCACCGTGCGCTCGAGCTCCGGATCGTAGGCGACGAACAATGCGCCCATCCCACCTTCGGCGAGCGGTCGCAGCACGCTGTACCGGCCGAACCGCGGCAACGCAGGCGGGCTCACAAGCGCAATCTCATGCTACGGCGTGTCATCCGAAGCACCTGACTGCGTCGCGCCCCGCTCGCGACATCGACGATGTCGAGAGTGTAGCGCCCTGGTGACAGTGGGTAGTCGTGCACCGGCGTGGTCCCGAGCGAAACCCCGTCGATGGTGACGTTGGCAGGGCTGTCGCTATCGAGGGAAAGCAAACCCAGCGCCGTATGATACGCGCTCGGTTGTACTCGACGTTCGATCGGAGCGGGCACTGACACGGGCGCAGCGGGCACAACCGGAGGCGCTGCGGCGGACACAAGGGGTGCGAGCAGCGTGGTTGCTCGTACGGGCCCGTGTGGCGGATCTCGAAACACGAACCAGGAAGCGATGGCCGCACAAACGACGCCGGTGGCGAGTCCTTGAACCAGCGTGGGCGGACGCGAACGCGGCGAGCGCGGGACCTCGGTCTCGGCTGCGCGTCGCTGCGCCAGTCGCTCGCTCGAGCGAGTACGCGGCGTGGGCGAGAGTCTCGGCGATGACGATGGTCGACCCGGCTCGGCGACCCACTTTCCGGGCGGCTCGAAAACGAGCTCTGGAACACCGGCCGTGCTGTTCACGACACCGTCACCACCGAGCCCCAGCGTGGTCGTGGTCGCACGAACGGCGGCCTGGTACGACGCAACGCTGAAGTGAAGACCGGTGGGGCGACGCGGCCCTCCGAAGCGACGCGAGATGAGCTCGCGAAGCGCGGTCTTCGCGAGCGGTGCGCTCGGCACCGCATGGTTGAGCGCTTCGCGCGCCCCCTGCGCGGTCTGGTAGCGCGCGGCGGGATCCCGGTGCATCAGCGTCTGCACCACGACGGCCAGCGCCTCGGACACGTCGGGCGCGCGTGAGCGCAGCGCCTCGAGCTGTCCCTTGCAAATGCGATCGCGCGACTTCAGCGGATCGTCGATGGGGAAGGCCCGCTGCCCCGACAGCATTTCGTAGAGCAGAACGCCCACCGCGTAGAGGTCCATCCGATGATCGACGTAGCCGGTCTCGTACATTTCGGGTGGAGCGTACGAGCGCTTACCGATGAAGAGCGGAACCTCGGTGCTCTCCTTCCACTCGGCCTTGAGCTTGGCCACGCCGAAGTCGCTCACCAACACTCCGGCCGCGAACGACAGGAGAATGTTCTGGGGCGTGACGTCGCGGTGGACGATGTTGGCGCGCTGACCGCCGAGCACCAACGCCTGCATGAAGTCGAGGGCGTCGAGGATGCAATCTGCGATATAGGCGGCGATCGGTGCGGCGATCGGAGTTCCGTCCGCGTGGACCAACTGCTCCAGGTTGATGCCGTCTACCAGCTCCATCACGAGGTGCTGCTGTCCCGCTTCTTCGACCGCGTCGAATAGCTGCACGATGTGCTCGTGCTGCAGCGTGAGCAGCAGCCGAAACTCGGCAGCGAAGCGCTGGCGGTACGAGCTCGGCAAGAACGGATCGGGCAGGAGGCGCTTGACCGCCACAGCTCGATCGAGCTTCTCGTCCCGCGCCAACCACACCTCGCCCATCCCACCTGCGCCGAGCCGCTCCCTCAGCCGATACCGTCCACCTATCAACATTTTCATCTTTATATAGCGAAATCTGTGCTGACGAGGTTGACCCATGCGCAAGGTCGCTCTACGGTCGCGTGGGATGAGTCTCCACGGCCATCACAGAGCTATGGTGCTGAGTCTGCTCGTTGGCTTGGGAGCACAGACTACCATGGCTCACGCGGATGCGACGCAAGACCGGGTATTGCTCGTTCCGACGCTGCTCGGTGGCCCAATCCCCGATGCCGCCGAGTGGCGCAAGGAATTCGACGGGCGCGTGGCCGACGCGTTGCGCAGGAGCCGCCGGCTCAAGCTCGTGCCATCGAAGCAGGCGATCAACGCCGCCGGCATCTGTCTCGATACCGCCTGCTCTCGCAGCATCGTCGAGCGCGAGCACGCCGACGGGCTCATCGCGGCGAGGGTCATGGTCGGCGCGGAGCACCCGCCGATGTATCGAGTGTCGGTGACGGTCTACGACCGTGCGCACGACGACTTGCGCACGCGCGAGGATCGTTGCGTCGCGTGTTCCGAGTTCCAGGCTGCCGAGCTCTTGGGCAAGTTGTCCGCGTTTGCGCTCGAGCCCGAGCCTCGGAACGACAGCCGCGGAGACACGGTACCCACGCCGCTCGCCGCAGACCCTGCGCCGCTTCCATCGATGGCACCTCACCGACCGGCCGAGCGATGGCCATCTCGATCCGCGCGGTATGCGCTGGTCGCGGTCACCGCTGCAGTGGGCGCCGGAGGCCTCTCGATGCTCAGTGTAGGCGCGCGTGCGCTCGCTCTCGACGGCGCGTACGTATCTGGCCCCGAGCCGGGCTTTGCGTTTGCGCGGGACCGCTACGACACCCGCACGGCCGGGATCGCGCTCCTCGCCTTCGGAGGCACCTGCGTTCTCGGATCGGTGGTGGGCCTGGTGTTCGAGCTTCGTGCGCTACACGTTAGGAGGCCTCGATGATGACCCGCTGCTCCTCGATCGCAATCGTGTGCCTTGCCCTCGCGACCGCTGCCTGTTGGAACACGAAGCGCGAGGCGCGCTACTGCGACGAAGCTTCGCCGTGTATCGACTCGTCGCTGCCGTACTGCGACGTATCGAGTCGCGCGTGCGTCGCTGCACCGCTCGACGGCGGGCTCGACGGTCAGATGCACGATCAGGCGGAGGCTTGCGGAAGCAGCGCCACGTGCACCACCGAGGGCGCACCGGTCTGCGGTGATGACGGGATGTGTCGTGCGTGCATCGGCAGCGCAGACGACTCCACGTGCGCGACAAAGTCCCCCACGAAGCCACGCTGCGCGCAGCAGGGTGACAAACAAGGACAGTGCGTGGCATGTGCGCCGAGCGCTGCGAGCGCGACGTCCGTTGACTGTGTTGCGGAGAATGCACCGGTGTGCGGCAGGGACGGCGTGTGCCGCGGGTGCGCAGCGCACGTCGAATGTCCATCGAAGCTGTGCGTCTTCGATGGACCGCTTGCGGGCAGCTGCGCCGCGATCACCGAAGTCGCGCTCGCCGACAACAACGGAATGCCCATCGCGACCTGCAAGACGACGCGCCCCACACGCGATGGTGCAAGCCCGTCGACCGCATACTGCGATGTCGTCGAGGCGGTTGCTGACGCCAAGCAGTTCGTGATCGTAAAGGGTAGCGCCGTACCGTACAGCGCCATCGCATTGACCGATCAGAGCCTCACGTTGGTGGGCCCAGGCAAAGCCGCGGCGACGACCGCGCGGCTGTTCACGGCAGGGGTCGACTCGGTCGGCATGACGGTGAATACAAACGCGCATCGAGTCGTCGTCGACGGCCTCGATCTCGGCGGAGACTCGGGCTCCAAAGCGTTGCGCGGCGTGAACTGCACCAACAACACCGCGCTCGCCAGCAACGCCACCCTCGTGGTGCGAGACTCCATCATCCACGACACCAACACCGGGAGCGGCGGCGCGGGCGTGAGCACGAGCGGAGGGACGGTGACGCTCACGGGCCTCACGATTTCCGGGAGCGGCGGCGCGGGCGTGAGCACGAGCGGAGGGACGGTGACGCTACGTGGGAGCACTGTGCGAGTCAATACCGGCGGCGGACTTCGCATCAGCGACGGCAGCTACGTGGTCGAGAACAACCTCATCGCTGCCAATGGCCTTGCGGGTCCAGGCGTCTATTTCTCCGGAAACGTGAGCGGCACGTTCTGGTTCAACACCGTGGTGGGCAACAAGGTCTCCGCGGGTGTGGGAGGCATCAATTGCGCGGGCGTGCTCAACGGCCAACCGCTCATCCAGGCGAGCATCGTATGGGGCAATGATGCGTCGAGCAATGCATCGACGATCTCGTGCTCGCTGACCTACTCCGACCTCAGCGACATGCCGGTTCCGGCAGGCCTCGGCAATTTCTCCGCCGATCCATTATTCGTCGACACCACAGACTATCGCCTGCAGTCTGGATCTCCGTGTGCTGACAGGGTCACCGTAGCGAGCGGCCTGACTGGCGGAACACTGCCCTCGTTCGACCGGAAAGGGACGTCTCGTCCTGCGCACAGCGGCTTCGACATCGGCGCGGACGAAGTCGAATAAGGTTTTGCCAAACGGCGCATGAGTGCGCGCTGGCGGGACGCACATCTGGGCGGCGCTGCCCAGCGTGTAGACGGCTCCGCGCGCTGGCATACTCGGTCAAG
>JAYUBF010000233.1:0-13955 GCA_043741435.1 Myxococcales bacterium | reverse complement strand
GGCCGAGCCGTCAGGGTCCCACCCTGCTCACGCGGCGACTTCGCCGCGACGCAGCCTTTGGCTGCTCAGTTTTGACTCGCGCTCCGCGCGACTCTGGTTAGATGAAAAACTCGACCCGCTTCGCACGTTCATTTGTCGGTGCGTTGGCTCTCGCCACCACGGGCCTGTCTCACGCAGAGTCCGAGCCGGGCCTCGGCGACCTGCGAAAGGTCGGCGATGTCTCGCTGAAGACCTCGTGCACCGCGCCCGCGCAGAAGACGTTTGCCCGCGGCCTCGCGCTGCTCCACTCCTTCTTCTACGAGGAGGCCAAGCGTGTGTTCGAGGAGGCGCTGGATACCGACCCCCAGTGCGCGATGGCCGAGTGGGGGGTGGCGATGACCTACTATCACCCGATCTGGGCACCACCCGACGAGGCTGCGCTGAAGGCCGGTGCCGAGGCCGTGCAGAAGGCGAAGCAGATCGGCGGCAAGACGCCGCTCGAGCAGGGATTCATCGCTGCGGCCTCCGCCTTCTACAGCACCGACACGCCTCCACCAGCGACGGGGCAAGCGCCCGTCGGCGTGCAGGCCTGTCACGGCGAAGGGAAGAAGGTGCCCGACCACAGCGCGCGCGCGAAGGCGTACGGCGAAGTGATGGCGCAGCTGGCGGCCAAGAACCCCACCGACGTGGACACGCAGGCGTTGTATGCGCTCTCGCTTCTCGGCAGCGCTCCACCGGGCGACCCGACGCTCACCAACCAGAAGAAGGCGGGCGCGTTGATCGAGACGCTGCTGCCGAAGAACCCGACCCATCCGGGCCTGCTCCATTACTACATCCACGCGTACGACTCGCCCCCGCTCGCGAAGCTCGCGCTCGCCGCCGCGCAGAAGTACGCGGCGATCGCGCCGTGGGTGCCGCACGTGTTGCACATGCCGTCGCACATCTTCACGCGTCTCGGCCTGTGGAAGGAGTCGGTGGAGTCGAACCTGGCGTCAGCGTCGGCGGCGAGAGCGTACGCGAAGTCGCACCACCCTGATGCGGCGTCGTTCGAAGAGCTGCACGCCCTCGATTACCTGATCTTCGCGTACCTCCAGACCGCGCACGACAAAGAAGCGGAGGCCGTGCTCGCGCGGGTGCGCTCCATCCAACGGACAATGCCGCAGGAAGATCTCGCGGTCGCGCACACCGAGGGTGCGGCGCCTGCACGCTGGTTCCTGGAGCGCGCCCGCTGGAAGGACGCGGCGCAGCTCGAGGTCCCGGCCGCGACGTACTGGAAGCGCTTCCCGTACGCCGAGGCCCACCTGCACTACGCGCGCGGCATCGGCGCAGCGCTCAGCGGCCAGATCGAAGTGGCAAGAAAGGAAGTGGCACGGCTTGCCGAGATCGCGGCCGCCCTCAGGGGCGATCCGAAGCTGAAAGCTTGGACTGCGCTCGTCGAAATCGAGGCAGGCGCGGTCGAGGCCTTCGCCGCACACGCCTCGGGTCGGGATGCCGAAGCTGAGAAGCGCCTGCGCGAGATCGCAGATCGCGAGGACGTCGTCGGTGTGCAACCGGTGAGCCCCGGACCGGTGCTGCCCACGCGCGAGCTGCTCGCGGATCTGCTGCTCGAGCTCAAACGCCCCGGCGACGCGCTGAAGGAGTACGCTGCGTCGCTGGCGATTCGTCCGGCGCGCTACTACGCGACCGCCGGCGCCGAGAAGGCCGCCAAGGCTGCTGGCGACGCGAAGGCCGCGCACGATTATCACACGGCCCTCCTCGCTCTCACACAAGGTGCGACAAATGCGAGCGACGGGCGCCGGCCAGAACTTACGGCGGGCCTTACGGCGGGCCTTACGGCGCCCCCAAAGAAGAAATAGCGGAGTACGATATCGGCGGAGTCTTTCACGCCCGATGCTCGGTTGCCCACCCCAGTCAACGCCACCCGAGGGCACGCCGGCCGAGGGCGAGCCTTTCGGGCTCATCCTCGCGCAGCTCGACCTCGTGGCCGAGCAAGAGGACGAGTTCAACGATTGGTACGACCTCGAGCACATCCCGCAGCGCCTGGGATTGCCGGGGTTTCGCACCTCGAGGCGCGCGCAGAGGCGACGCGCGCCGCGCTACATCGCCCTCTACGACCTCGAGTCGCTGCAGGCGCTGACTACGCCCGAGTACCTCGGTGCGAGCGGCAACCACCGCACGCCGTGGACGGCTCGCATGCTGCGGCTGACGCGCAAGTTCGATCGTCGTCTGTATCAACAGCTGCTCCCGGGACGCGAGGAGATCCGTAGCGATCTCGGTCACACCACGCTGCGTTTCGTGCCGCAGGCGGGTTGCGATCTGGCAAAGCTGCGCGCGCACGTGGAAGAGGTGCGCAAGCACAGCGACGCGAGCGCACGGTTGTACGAGGGGGTCGAGCGCGCGGCGGGCGAGTACTTCGTGCTGTATCAGGCGAGCTCGGAGCCCGTTGCGATTGCGCTCGCCGAGGACACCGTGCCCGGCGGACGCACCGAGCACTACGAGCCCTACCAGCGCGAGCCGGAAGAGACGGACCTATTCACCAACATCCCGACCGATGCCGCCGGCGCGACGGATGCCTTCTATCGCCGGGGTTATACCGATGGTCTGCCGATCATCCCGCCCACCGATGAGCGCGTCGATCAGATGATGGCCACGGTCTCGCGCAAGCCGAGCGCGCTCGTCGGTCTCATGGCGCCGCGGCAGGGCGAAGCCACCATCGAGGCGCTCGCGATCAACGCGGTTATGGCCGGTTGTCGCCCCGCGTACTTTCCTATCATCGTTGCTGCGGTCCAAGCGATGATGGAACCCGGCTTCAACCTGCTCGGCGTACAGGCCACCACGCATCCGGTCACGCCGATGATCATCGTGAACGGGCCCATTCGCTACGAGCTGGGCTTCAACCTGTCTGGCAACGCGATGGGCGAAGGCACCCACGCGAACGCCACCGTCGGGCGCGCGCTGCGCCTGATCTTGCGCAACGTGGGCGGCGGTCGCCCCGGCAAGACGGACTTCACCACGCAAGGCTCACCCGCTCGCTACAGCTTCTGCGTGGCCGAAAACGAAGAGCAGAGCCCGTTTCCAGCGCTGCACGTCGCGCGTGGCTTCCGGCCCGAGCAGTCGGTGGTAACGGTGTGTCAGGCCGAAGGGCCGCACAACGTGAACGATCACTCGTCGCAGTGCGCGCAGTCGTTGCTGGAGATGATCGCGGGCACGATGGCCACCTTGGGGCCCAACGACCTCGCGCGCAAAGGTCACCCGACGGTGGCGCTCGGTCCCGAGCACGCGCAGATGCTCGACCGTGAGGGCTGGACGCGCGAGAAGGTGCAGGCCTTCCTGCACGAGTTCGCGCGGGTGCCCGTCGAGCGGCTGCCGAAGGAAATGGAAGTGTGGCTGCGCGAGCGGGAGGATATCGACAAGACCACGTGGACCCCGCGCGGCATTCCCCTCGCCGCCACGCCGCAGGACTTCCTCGTCTTCATCGCTGGCGGCACCGGCCGTCACTCGAGCTTCATGCCCAGCTTCGGTTTCGGTGCCCCCGTCTCGCGCTTGATCGAATATTCTGCGACCGGCGCACCTCCACCCGTCATCCCGGACTGTGACTGCTAATGCGCGTACGCATCCCGACGGTGAAACATCTCGAGCCGACGCCACAGGCGCGGAATCCGCTGCCGCCGAAGCTGGCAGGCATTCGCCTCGGCATCCTCGACAACCAGAAGCCGAACGCCACGCTCCTCCTCAACGACATCGTGGCCATCTTGGAGGAGCGGCACGGACCGTTCGCCAAGATCGTGCGGCAGCGCAAGTCACCGCCGACTCCAGCGTCGACGATGGCGCTCGATACCCTGGCCCGCGAGGTCGATGTGACCATCATCGCCTCCGGTGATTGAGGATCTTGTACGTCGTGGTGTATCCACGACACGATCTCGCTGGAGCGCCGAGGAAAACCTGCGCTCGTGGTCGTCACCGAGACGTTCGAGGTGCTCGCGCGCAACGAAGGCATCGCTTATGGCATGCCCGACGTGCGCACCGTGCAAGTGACCCACCCCCTCGCCGGCGTCGACGACCTGACGCGTCGCAAGATGGCGGCCATGGCTGCCGACGGCATCGAGCAGTTGTTTGCACCAACCACGAAAGGTTGAATGAATGGCTGACCAGAGCAAGTTCCGCGCGTTCCGCGAGAAGATCGTTCAGAAGAAGCTCGTCCTCGGCATGACGTGCTCCACGATGAATCCCGTGGTCGTCGAGATCATCGGTCACGCGGGGTTCGACTTCGTGATCGTGGATACCGAGGTGCTCTCCATCAACCCGGAGACCGTCGAGAGCATGGTGCGCGCCGCGGAGTGCACGGGCGTCATCCCGATCATCAAGCTGAAGGACAACGATCCCGTCATCATCTCGGACGCGATGAACACGGGCGCGCCGGTCATCAAGGTGCCGCACGCTTGCAACGCGGAAGATCTGAAGCGCGCGATCGATGCGACCTATTTCCACCCCCGGGGCACACGCGGCCTGTGCACCGTGAGCCGGGCGAACAAGTACGCGCAGGGCAAGATGGTCGATCTCATCGAGTGGACCAACAAGGACGCGATGGTGATCCCGATCATCGAGGACAAAGAAGCCGTCGACAACATCGACGAGCTCATGTCGGTGCCGGGCATCGAGGTCTACGACATCGGGCCGGTCGACCTCTCGCACTCGTATCACCTGCCACCCGACAAGGGCTTCGGTAACCCGGAGATCGCGGCCGCGCTCGAGAAGATCGTGGAGTCCGCCAACAAGCACGGCAAGCACGTGATGACCGTCCCGGTGTTCGGCACGGACCTCACACCGGAGCTCGCGAAGGCGAAGCTCGTCGACAGGGGCGTGCGCTCCATCTTCTATCGCACCGACTCGGTCATCATGCGCATGGGCACCCGCGACGCGCTACGCCTCCGGGAGCTCTGCGCGTAGGGATGGAGCTCCTGCGCGAAGACTTCCGCGTGAAGACGGCGGATGGCGTGAGCCTGCGTGCGCGCTTGGTGCAGCAGGCCGCGCTGCCGGCCGGCGCGCCGACGGTGGTGCTGGTGCACGGCATCGCGGCTCCCCTCGAGCCGACGTACGACCTCACGTATCCGGGCTACTCGTTCCTCGGCGAGCTGGCGTCGCGTGGGCTGCGCACCGTGGCGCTCGATCACCGCGGCTTCGGCCAGAGTGATCGCGACCCGCGGATGAGCGAGCCGCCGGTCGACGATCCGCAAGGGATCGGGCTGCATTCGCTCGACGACTCGGTGGAAGACATTCGCGCGGTGGTGAAGGCGTGTCGCGCTCGCTTCGGTGGTGCCAAGCTCACGCTGTTTGGATCTTCGCGCGGGGCCATCCAGTGCCTCGCGGCGTCGCTGGCGATCGCCGACGAACTCGAGCTGACGATCATCAACAACCCGTCCTCGCTCTGCTACCTGTCGGGCGCCACCGAAGGCGCCACGCTCGCCGCGATGCTGAACGAGCGCGACGACGCGAAGCGGCCGCAGAACTACGTGCCATACACCGCGGCGTATCAGCGCACGCGTTGGAATAAGTTGTTCGGCGACGCCGTCGCAACGACCGTGGACAACGAGCTGCAAGAAGCTTATCTCGCGGCCTGCCTCTCGTCCGACGCGGAGGGCGCGAAGCAAGACCCGCCGGTGTTCCGAGTGCCGTCGGAAGGCTTCCCGGAGCGCGTGCCACTGCTGCCGCTGTCGGAGCTGCGCGTCCCGCTGCTGGTGGTCGAGGCCGAAGAGGTTGCCGACGAGCACGTGGCCGCGTTCTTCGCGAGCGTACCTAAAGGTCGGGCTCGACTGCTCCGCATCCGCGACTCGAACCACTTCACGCTGCGCAACGCACGCCGCTTCGAGCTCGCCAACATCATCGAGGCTGGCATCTTCGGCGCGAGCCAATGAACGACGGATCAGTCCGACTGAGCGACGCGCTTCGAGAGATGGCGGAGCTGAGGCCGAGCAGCGTGGCGATCGAGGTGAGCGGCGAGCCTCCGACGACGTATCGCGCGCTGCTCGCGGAGGCTGAGCTCATCGCGGAGAGACTGCGTGTGGCCGGGCTGCGGCCCGGCCAGTCCGTATTGGTGGCGAGCAAACGCCGTCCACGCTTCCCAGCACTAGTTCACGGTGCGCTGATGGCCGGGGCGGTGGCCGTCCCGATCGAGTCCAGCCTGCCACCGGAGCAGCTGCGCGATCTATCCTTGCGGGCGCACACTTCGTTTGCCCTTGGCGATGCCGACCTCATCGACTGGCTAGCGCCTCGCGACGTGCAGCCGCTCTATGCACAAAGGCCGGAAGACGGGAACCTGGCGAAGGTCGGCGACCTACCGCCCATCGTGCCGCCGCTCGACGAGAAGAACGCCCTGCGAACGCGCGCCGATAGAGTGGCGATGGTGATCTTCACTTCGGGCTCGACAGGGACACCGAAGGGCGTCTTGCTGTCACACCGGAACCTGCACATGGCTGCGCGGCGTATAACCGAGATCCGGGCCCACAGCCCCTCCGACCGTCACCTCGCATACCTCTCGTTTGCACATTTGGCCGAGCTGTTCATGTCCGTCGTGCTGCCGACCGTCGCTGGGTACACGATCGTCTTCCCGCGTGGACGCCGTCTCATCGAGGCGGTAACGGCCGCGCGTCCCACCTTCTTTATGGGCGTGCCTTCCGAGTGGCAGACCTTGGCGGCCCTGGTACCCGAGCTGTCCGGAAGTCCCCATGAGCTGCGCGAGCAGTTGGGACTCGATCGCGTGCGACTCGCGCTATCGACGGGTGCTCCGCTCGCGCCGGCATCCTATGCCACGCTCTTGTCGCTCGGGATCCCGGTTCACGAGATGTACGGCATGACTGAAACGTCGGGGGCTTGCACATACAACGCGCCCGGCAACTCCAAGGTCGGCTCCGTCGGCCGTCCGCTACCCCGCTCGAGGGTGGAACTGGACGCGGGCGGCGAGGTGTTGCTGTTCGGCGCCGACTTCCGCTGTCAAGGCTACCTCGACGACCCCGCGGCGACCGAGGCGTTGTTCGTTGGATTGGATGGAGTGCGCACCGGCGACCTAGGCCGCATGGATGACCAGGGCTTCCTCCACATCACGGGCCGACGCAAGGATTTATTGGTGCTTTCGACCGGCAAGAAGGTTCACCCTGCGACGCTCGAAGCGCGGCTGGCGGCGGTACCCGGTGTGCGCCACGCCGTCGTGTTTGGCGAAGGACACCCGCGACTCGTGGCCCTTCTCGACGCTGTCTCCGATCCGCGTCTCCGGGTCCCTCAACGTACCCAGGAGGAGCTGCGCGCCCATTTGACTGCTGAGGTGCGCGCCCTGAATCACGCTTTGCCCCGCCATGAACAACTCGCGGCGATTGGCGTCGTACCGTCGCCGTTCTCTATCGGGTCCGGTGAGCTGACGACGAGCCTGAAGGTGAGGCGCGAGGTCATCGCGAAGTTGCACTCAGGTCTCATCAACGCCCTGCTGAATCCTGCCCACCCGGAACACGCACACGGTGATATAATTCGGCTCCTCAATGAGTGAAGAGCGACGCCTCATAGACAGGGCTCCGCTGACCCAAGGGCCAGAGCCGGAGATGGTGGTTCACTGGCGGGACCCGGTCACCGGCGCGCCCGGGTACGCGGTCATCGACACGCTTTCGCAAGGGGTCGCCTTCGGTGGCGTTCGCGTCCGCAAGAATCAGCAGTGGACGGATCTGGCCGGCCTCGCCCGCATCGGAACGATCCGTTATCAGCTGGCGCGGGTGCCCATCGGCGGCGCGCGTGTCGGTCTGGCCTACGATCCGGAGGCACCGGACATCGACGAGGTGCTCGGTCGCTTTCTCACTGCGCTGAAGCCCTTGTTGTCGACGGTGCTGTCGATCGGACCCGATCTCCACGTACCCGCGCCCCAGCTCGAGCGCTTGATCGAGAGCAACAATTTACCTTGGCGCATGGAGGCCGTGCGTCGCTCGCAGGGCTGGTCCATGGAGCGTTGGCACGAGTACAACCGCGTGCTCGACGAGGTCGACGAGGACGGCAACACGCTGCGCGATCTCCAGGTCGCGCTGTCTGCGGCACACGCCACGATGGAGATGGGCGAGTTCTTGTTTCATCGCCAGCAGACAGTGGCCGTGCTGGGCTCCGGTCCCTTCGGCACGCACATCGCGCGGCTCATCTCGCGCATGGGTGGCATCGTCGTGGGCGTGGGCAGCGCATCGGCCGGCATCTATGCAGCCGGCGGGCTCAACCCATCGGTGCTGGAGAGCGGCGCGCGGGTGTCGTTGTCGCTCGACCCATCGCACATGTTCATCACGCTCGACGAGTTCTATTCGTTGCCGGTCGACGCGTTGATCCTCGCCTCCAACGACGCAGTGACGATCGACAATGTGGGCCGGATCCGGGCCAGCCTGATCGTCGAAGCCGCGGCGCGATCGGTCAGCACCAACGCCGAGAAGGTGCTCGTGGCCCGCGGCTCGCCGGTGCTGCCGAGCTTCGCGGTCACCACCGGTGCCGTCGTCGCCGCCGACGCCTTGTTTCGCGGTGACGTGAGCACGGCGGTGGATGCTCGCGCGCACCTCGAGACGCGCGTGCGCTCGATGGTGCGCGATCTCGCCCGGCTCTCCAGCACGCTGCGGATCTCGGTTCGGGATGCAGGCATGCGCCTCGCGTTCCACCGCCGCGACCTGCAAGACATGGCTCCGGCCGAGATGCCTCTGTACTCCGTGGCGGAAGAGCCGCCGGAGTTCATGTGATCGACCCCTCGCGCTCACCTTTGACGCTGGAGCAAGCCGACGAGGTGCTCTGTCAGGTGGCCGCCGACGCCTTGCCGTTGCATCCGCTCGATCCGCTCAACTCCGTCGAGGAGCAGGCCAAGGTGGCCGCGGATCCGAAGTACAACCCGCAGTTCGAGTACGCGCCACAGAACGAGCCGCGGCTGCAACGGATTCGCGAGCAGATCGAAGCGATGGAGCTGCCCGGCTTCGGCGTGGGCATGTTCTTCCGCCAGGCACGCGACTACATGCTGCAACGGCTCGCACGCCGCATGAGCCTCGGTGGCAACGCCATCTGGGCGGAGCCGCTCTACCCGAGCGCGCCCGACCGCGTGATTCAGCTAGCGCGTCGGATCCTCAGCCAGCCGCAGCAGAACACGCGCGCCGTCGAGCGTCCGTTCAGGGCGCGCGACCAGGTGCGGCTGGTGACGGGCCGCCTGCGCCAGTATGGCCTCCTCGATTGGCGGGTCGAGGTGAAGTCCAACATCTCCGCGACCAACACCGATCCCGCCAACCGCGTGGTGAACCTGCGCGGCGACCTCAGCTACACGATGGAGGAGATGAAGCGCCTCGTCGTGCACGAGGTGGATACCCACGTCTTGCGCGCCGCGAACGGCTACAGCCAGCCGTTTCGTCTCTTCGCCCTCGGGGCGGTGCCTTCGTACCTCATGACCGAAGAAGGCCTGGCGGTCGTGAACGAGGAGCGCATGGGCTACATCGATCACTCGCGCACCCGCGCTTTCGCGGCGCGCGTGATCGCGGCGACGAGCGCGCTGACCAACTCCTTCTCCAACATCTATACCGAGCTCCTCGACCTCGGTTTCTCCCACTCCGATGCCTACGTCACGGTGCGACGCGTGAAGCGCGGTCTGGGAGATACGTCGGCACCAGGCGGCTTCATCAAGGATCAGTCCTACCTCTGGGGCCGAGTCCTCGTCGAAGAGTACGTCCTCGCGGGCGGCGATCTGTCTCGGCTCTACGTCGGCAAGATCGCGCTCGAGCACGTGCCCTTCGTCGACGACCTCGGCCTGCTACCACCACGGTACCTGCCCTACCCATACACATGAAAAATCGAGTCCTTCCCATCGTGGCCTTGCTCGCCTTCGGCTTGGCGGCTCCTGCAAGCGCCGGCAAGAAGAAGATGGACCTGCGCACCACCGAGCTCTACCTGCGCACGCTCACGGGTCAGGGCACGAAGCTCGCGCCGTATGCGGGCAAGAAGATCACGCTGCTCAACCTGTGGGCCACGTGGTGCGGCCCCTGCCGCGAAGAAATGCCGGCGCTCACGCAGTTGCACGAGAAATACAAGGCGCGCGGCTTCGCCGTCGTTGGTGTCGACGTCGACGAGCGCGTCGAGGACGTGAAGCGCTTCCTCGAGCACACGAAGGTCGGCTACCCGATGCTCGCCTCCACCGAAGGCAAGACCGTTGCTGCGCTGGGTGATCTAGAAGCGCTGCCCACCAGCATCTTGCTCGACGACAAGGGTGACGTGCTCGAGGTGATGGTGGGCGCGATCGAGACGCCCTACCTCGAGAAGCTGCTCAACGAAAAGCTCGGCAAAAAGTAGCGCACTGTTGCTGCCAAGGGCGGATCACGAGCCCGGCGTGAGCTCGAACGTGCCGCCGTTTGCGACTGTGCTCAGGGTCGCTTTCAGGCTGATTGTTCGCGCACCATCGCTCTTGAAGGACCACGCCCATGCGTCGACCTCGTGGAACGAATGTAGTCCTGCCACGCCTGCTTCGTTGCAAGCTGTCGGACGTCGAAGGTGGAGGAAGGTGGATTCGCGTCGCAGTTGGGCTCGTGCGCGATCAGCGTGGCCATCCCTTCGTTGAACCAGGTTGGCAACTTGTCATAGGGCACGTACGCCTTCATCTCCGCATGCACGAGCTCGTGCGTGAGGATGCGTGTCGTACCTTCGACAGGCCCGGTGACGACGACGGTCGGGTGAGTCAGGAAGCCGGTCGCGGTGCGCACACCGTCGAGCGCAAACCCGAGGTCCATCGCCGCCGAAGCCGCCGGCGTGGCGCCGAAGTTGAGCTTGCACGCAGCCGAGTGGCAGAACAGCACAATGGGAGGGTCGCCACGCAAAGCACCAAACGCGGCCGCGATGTTTTGTTTCGCAGCTCGATACCCACGCTTGAGATCATCTTATTGTAGCTCGTATAGGGAAGGCTCGGCGTACACGCCGTCACAGATGGGACGCAGGAAGCAAAGATCGCGACGAGCAGCACCCCTACGACTCTGCGGCATGGACTCTCCGTCCTGACGTGCGATGTGATCGAACCGGCCTACTCGCTGCGAGTGCCCGCGGGAAACTTGCCGATGAGCGCGGTGTCCATGGAGACCCGCGGCGTCTTGATGCGTGCCGTCTCACGACCGCCTTGGGCCAGCACAGCCACGTAGGCGTCGTAGGCGCCCATCGGTAGCAGCTGTACCGCCGGGGCGCGCAGCCGCAGGGTCTCGCGCTTCTTGTCGTACTCCGCGTTGCAGTCGATGAGGCCTCGCTCGAGCGCAGCAGCGAGCTCGACGAGCCCCGCACGATCGAGCGCGACACTTTGGTTGGGGGAGAGCTCGAGCAACAACACGTAGCGAGGCGGTTGACCCCACTCCGGCGCTAGGCAGAAGAACTTCGCGCGCAGCTTGCGCTCGACCAGCAGGCGATCGACGACACCGCTCACCTGCTCCTCTGTCAGCTTCTCGCCGGTCAGCGACGCCACGGCCGACGTCTTGCGCCGGAACTGCAAGAGCGGCGCGCGCTCACGTCGCCCCACCGCCGAGACGAGGTCGCCCATGCCGTAGCGATACAGTCCTCGGGAGTTGGTCACGAGGAGCTCACCTTCATCGCCGTCTCTCGCGCTGAACAAGGGCACGACACCATCTTCACGACGCAGCTCGAGGAACACCGAGTTGAGCAGCGGCACGCCGGCCCCGCGATCATCGACGGTGACGGTGACGCGACCTTCACTCGACGTGTAGCCGTAGTCCCATACCGGCACGGGACCGAACGTGGCCGCGAGATCTTGTCGGTAGAGGCCAGCGCCCGCGTTGATCCAGCAGCACAGCAGCTTGAGCTCGGGCCACACGGCTTGCGCCTGCAGCTTGCCATCACGGGCCAGGAGCTTCTCGAGCTCCATCGCGCGCGCGAGGTTCCGTGGCAATTGCGGGGCCAGCGCAGCGACGAGCGCAGGGTCGAGCTCGGGGTGACGGAGGCCGCCGTCACGGATGTCGCGGATGAGGCTCTCGCCGTCGGCTTCGAGGCGCTGGGCCATCAGCAGCAGCGTCGACGGATTCACCGCCGAGAGCCGCGAGAACTTCGCGACCAGCGCGAACCGCAGCACGGCGTAGTTGCGCGCCGTGACGGAACCAACCTGATACACCTCGTACGGCACCAGCTCGGCGTACACGCCTCGCCGTGATTCCTCACCGTAGTACCAACCGCTGACGGCCCCCATGGGCAAGAAATGGTCGGGGAGGCCGGTGTCGAGCTTCCCCTCCACGCGGTTCACGTACCGGAGCTCCGCCGCGCCGGCGAGCGCTGGATGCGCGCTCTCGAGGAAGCGACGCTCGAGCGCCATCCACGCGATGGTCTCGTCGTAGAAGCCAGGGTGGATGCCGACGTATTTTTTGCGACCCGTGGTGCCGCTCGAGGTCGCGAGGTACACGACGTCGTCGCCGACCAGCACGCGCTGCTCGCCAGCAAGGATGCGGTTCACGTACGGCTCGATGGCCTCGTAGTTGGCGACGGGGACCTGCTGCGCGAACGCCTCGTAGCTGCCGCAGCGAGCGAACCCGTGCTCTCGGCCATAGGTGCTCTCGGCGTTCGCCGCGAGGAGCCGACGCAATGTGGCGCGCTGGGCCGTCTCGGGATCTGCGAGCGCGCGATCGAACTCGGCGTAGAGCGCTGCGAGGTCCATGCTCACGGGGCTTCCTCCAGGCGCTGATGAACGGGCTCGCTGCTCAAATGGGAGAGCTTGAAGTTCACGGCGCCGCCACCCGAGAGACCACTCGCTATGAGGCGCTCGAACGCGCCGTGGCGCACGCGACGCAGGCGGATGGGGCCCAGGCGATCGGAGCTCCGCTTGGACTTGTACTCGACGTTGAGTCGGCCGAGGTGCGCATCGACGGCGGCGGCCAGCCGGTGCGCGTCGCTTGGCTCGGCCAGCGCGGTCGGCCCGACATCGACGGACAGCACGTAGTAGGGCAACGCATCGACCTGCGCCGAGAGCACAAAGTGGATCGGCTGTACCCCGACGTCGCGCGCGCCGCTCGAGACAGCCTCTTCCACTTGTAGCTCGGTGAGCTTCTCGCCGGTGACCGAGCTGGTGCGACCCTTGCGCGACAGGAAGTGGAACGTGGGCGTTGTGCCCACGCGGCCATCGACCTGCACCAGATCGCCGATCCGATAGCGGGCCATGCCCGTCGGCGACGTGAAGATCAGCTCGTAGCGCTTGCCGACCTCGAGCTCGTGCAGCAGCAAGGTTTCGGTGCCATCGAAGGGCTCGGGAAGAAACTCGAAGAAGCTCGACTCGATCGCCGGCGCGCCTCCCAGGTCTGCGTCCGCAAGCGGGATCGCGACGACACCCTCCGACGCCGCGAAGATCGGGGCCCGTATCCGCACATCGCCGAAGGCCTCGCGCAGGTGCGGCTCGAAGAGATGACAGGTGCCACCCCGCCAGGTGACGAGGAGACTCAGCTGCGGCCAGAGATCGCGCGCACGAACGGGACGCCCGAGCTGCGACAACTTGCGCGCGAGCGCAGCATCGGACACCACCTTCACGCCGGTGGCCGCATCGGCGCCGTCGGCGATGGCGCGGCACAGGCGCTCGGTCTGCTCGCCCAGCATGCGCGAGAACAACAGCAACGTGGTCGGGTTGGTGGCACGGAGCGCGCGCAGATCCCACTGCGCAGCGACGAGAGCCATCGCGAACAGTCGTTCGGTCGCCTGCGGGATGCGGCAGATGGCGCGATCGATCGAGAAGAAGAACGGGTCCTCCGCGAGCGCCACGTCGTAGAGACGCGACACGTACGAATCCACCGTGAGGCCCAGCGCGCCTTCTTCCGTGGTCGACAGTTGATAGAGGCCGAGGCCGCGGGGAGCTTGCCCTGCAACGAGTGGCAGCTCCGGGGAGTCACGGAACACCGCGCAGGTGAACACGTCGTGCGCCGCCTTGATCGCGTCACGAAAGCCCACCGTGTACGGGATGAGCTTGGGCC
>JAYUBF010000232.1:0-4522 GCA_043741435.1 Myxococcales bacterium | reverse complement strand
CCCAAGTCACACGGCTCGTGCAGCGGCTCATCGCCGGCGGGGTGCCGCAGCCGATCGTGGCCATCCTCGGCTGCGGCGGAAAGTCCGGCCTGTTGTGCTCGGCCGCCGCGCGCAGGGCCGGCGCGATCGTCATCGGTGTGGAGCGCGACGAACCCGCGGCGGCCGGCGCGAGGCGCCTCGCCGCATGTAGCGCCGTCGAGATCGCCAATGCCGCCGACGCCGTCGCCATCAGCAGCGTGATCGTGCGCGCCGCCGGTCGCGAGGTGGACCTCGCCGTTTCCTGCGTGAACGTACCAGACGCAGAGATGGGCGCCATCCTCGCCACGCGCGACGGCGGCACGATCTACTTCTTCTCGATGGCCACGTCCTTCACCAAGGCCGCGCTCGGCGCGGAGGGCGTATCCCGCGACATCGACATGCTGGTCGGCAACGGCTACGCGCCCGGTCACGCCGATACCACGCTGCAGCTCCTCGACGACGAACCTGCCTTGAAGGCAATCTTCGTCGAGCGCTTCGGAGCCGCCTCGTGAGGCTCGTCCTCGCGCTCGTCGCGGTCGGCGGCGGCGACCTCTACACGGCGCCCGAGGGCATGCCGTCCAACCTCTACTTCTAGCGCTTCGCTTCGAGGACCGTGCCGGCGAGGGTCTCGTCGACCGCGTCGGGGACCTCGTGCGGGCCGTGGAAGTAGCCAGACAGGAGCTCGACCGCCACTTGGTGTGCCTTCCAGCGCCAGTTCTCGTCGTTGCCGAGTAGCACGGCGAACGCAACTTCGGGCTTTTCGGCAGGCGCATAGCCCACGAACCACGAGTAGGCGAGGAACGGTGCCTTGCGATTGAGCGAGCCCGTCTTGCCGGCGACCGCCACACCAGGAAGCAGCTTCTTCCCCGAGTGCTTGTCGTGAAATCCGAGCCGCGCCGTGCCGTACTCGGTGGTGCCGACCATCATTCGCCCGACGGTGTTTGCGACCTCGGTCGAGACGACACGTTCCGATGGCGCCCCGACCATCTCGGTCACGCTGCCCTGCGCATCGACGAGCCGCTCGACGAGGCGAAGCGGTGGCGTGGTGCCACCGCGCGCGATGGTCGCCGCGATCGCAGCGCCGTGCAGGGGTGACAGGGTCGAATGCCAGAACCCCGCAGCGGTCCGCGCGTACTCGAGCGCATCGTCGTGCGGGACGTCGAGCTGCGAAGCGGTGGCGGGCAGATCGAACGGCATCATGCGGCCGAAGCCGAAGCGTCGCGCCTTGTCCTCGAGGACCGACGGCGCGAGGTGATCGTGGGCCAGGCGCGCGATGATTGCGTTCTGGCTCTTCGCGACGCCGAAGGACAGCGAACGACACGTGTCGTCCCGCTTGCCCTGCGACACGAGGTTGGTCGCGTCGAGGGCGTGGATACCGTCGTGGTAACAAACCTTCTCGTCTGGGCTGACCCCGGCTTCCAGCAGCGCGGCGGCGGTGATGATCTTGAACACCGACGCTGCAGGCGCCCAAGGCTCGAGCGCGAGGTCGGCAGTGGAGAGCGCAGGCTCGGCTTGCGAGTGACCCGCCATGGCGAGCACGCGACCATCGTCGACCGAGATCAACACGGCGGCGCCGTACGGCGTGGGGTGTTGCGCGAGCGTTTTTTCCGCGAGGAGTTGCAGTCGCGGATCGAGCGAGAGCTCCGCGTGCGCACCGTCTTCGAACACCTGGACATAGCCCGCGCCATCGAGGCGTACGCGCCCCCAGTCGAGCTCTCGCTGAACCCGCGCGCGGGCGAGATCGGTGGCACGCGGTAGGACGAGTGCCAGGGGGGGCGATGCTTCCGCGTCCGTCCCGTGGTGGTGGCTCACCCACGCGACGAGCAGCAGAGAGGCGAGCGCGAAGCTCGTGGCAAGATGTCGGCTCCTGCTAATTTGACGAATCATCTCGCGCCTTTCCTTGGGTGTGTGTTCCAAGGTATTACATGTAGGTATCAGCTCCAAGAAATCTCTGGTAAATCGCAGCGCGGACCTTTGGGTGTAGAGTCCCGCGTCGATGTCGAGCACGCGCCAGAAGACGCTCGTCACGGTCGTCTCGAAGGTCTCCGAGAAGCCCGCGAGCAAGGGTGCTTGCCTCGTCGTCATCTACGGGCTCGAGTTGGGTCGCAAATACAACCTCGAGTCGGCGAATTCCATCATCGGTCGCTCGTCGAAGGCCGATGTGCAGGTCGATCAAGAATCGGTGTCGCGAAACCACGCGAAGATCATCAACACCGGCAAGTCGATGATCCTGCGCGACCTGGGCTCCACCAACGGCACGTACATCAACGATCAACTGATCGACGAATACGTCCTCCGCGACGGCGACTTCATCAAGATCGGCCGCACCATCTTCAAGTTCCTCTCGGGCGGCAACGTCGAGAACGCCTACCACGAGGAGATCTACCGCCTCACCACCATCGATGGCCTCACGCAGATCAACAACCGTCGCTACTTCATGGAGCAGCTCGAGCGCGAAGTGTCCCGGGCGCGCCGTTACCGCCGAGCCCTCAGCTTGTTGCTGTTCGACATCGATCGCTTCAAGTCGATCAACGACAACTATGGTCACCTCGCCGGCGACTATGTGCTCACGCAATTGGCGACGGTAGTGAAAGGCAAGATTCGTCGTGAAGACATCTTCGCTCGCTACGGTGGCGAAGAGTTCGCCATCGTCTTACCGGAGATCGATGCGCCCAACGCCGTCGCGTTCGCCGAGAAGGTGCGACGCCTCATCGAGAAGTCGCCGTTCAAGTTCGAAGACATCAAGATCCAGGTGACGGTCTCCATAGGCATCGCGTGCCTCGCCCACGAAGAAGGCGACGCGTCCGAGCTCATCAAGCGCAGCGACGACAAGCTCTACGAGGCCAAAGAAGCGGGGCGCAACTGCGTGCGGGCGTGACGCGCTTTCTCGTCGCTGCCTTCGTCGGTCTTTGTGCTGTTTGCTGGCTTGCTTCTCCGTCCTGTGGAGAGCCGCATCTCGTCACGCGCAGCGCCCAGGGCATGGGCACGCAGGTCGCGATCTCCGTCTACACCGAGGACGACGAGGGGGCCACGCGCGCCATCACCAACGCGCTCGACGAGCTCGTACGGCTCGAGGCGATGATGACCACGTGGCGTGACGACTCGGAGGTCTCCCGCCTCAACGCCGCCGCGGGCAAGCAACCGGTTCAGGTTTCGCCGGAGACGTTCGACGTGCTGAGGATGGCGCACCAGGCGTCGGTGTGGTCGGACGGTCTGTTCGACGTGAGCTTCTACGCGATGCACGGCCTCTGGAAGTTCGACGAGGACTTGGAGAAGAAGATTCCCGACCTCGCCGAGCTGAAGAAGCGCCTCCCGCTCATCTCGTGGCGCCACATCAAGCTCGACGAGAAGAAGCGCACCGCCTTCCTCGAGAAGCCGGGGATGGCGATCAACCTGGGCGGAATCGCCAAGGGCTACGCCGTGGATCGCATGGCGGATATCTTGCGACGCGCGGGTTTCCAAAATGCGCTGGTCCAGGCCGGTGGCGACTTGCTCTGCGCAGGCACGAAGGGCAACCGCCCATGGAGCGCAGGCATCCGCGATCCGCGCGGTGCACCCAAGGACGTGTTCGCGGTGATGCGGCTCGAGGACCACGCGTTCTCCACCGCCGGCGACTATGAGCGATTCTTCTTTCTCGATGGCAAGCGCTACCACCATATCCTCGATCCGCGCACGGGGATGCCCGCGGCGGCCTCTCGTTCGGTGACGGTCTACGCGAAGACCGCGCTGCTCGCCGATGCGCTCGACGACGCGATCTTCATCATGGGGTGGAAGCGGGGCTTTGCGATGCTCGAGAAGATCCCCGACGTCGGCGCAGTGGCCGTCGACGCCGAGGGAGTCGTTCACGTCTCCGAGCGAATGAAGGGGCGCGTGGACATCCTCCACACGCCGAAGAACGAGCCTTAGCCGAGCTGCCCTAGGACAGTTGATCGACGAGGTCGGCGGCGAGCCGAGAGACGAGCTGGTCATCCTCGGCACCCTCGGCGCCGAACTCGGCGGCGGGGTAGAGCGGGGCGCCGAACGAGAGCGTGGTCTTGCGCGATGGACGCAGCATGCCGAACCGCCCGGCCGTCTCGATGGTGGAGCTCACCACCACCGGGACGATGGGCGCGCCGGTGACCAGCGCGAGGCTGATGAGGACCTGCGGCGCCAGCGTGTGGGCGCCGACGGCGTCGTCGACGAATGCGAGCGCGAGCTGATCGTCGTCGAGCAGCTGCGCGAAGTCGTGTAGCTCGGACGACACGCCACCGAGGCGGCGCAACAGCTTGCCGAGGATCGGCGTGTAGAGCCGCTGGGGACGAACGAGTGGGCGAACCTCGCGGTGCGACACGTGCTCCGTGCGGACCGCGTGGGCGATCACCGCAGCGTCGACGAGCGGCGGGGTCTTCGACATGCCCCAGAGGCCGCTCTTCTCGGACACTCGGTGCTTGGCGACGAGGATCGCGCGGCCGTGATCGGGGACGTGACCGAGACCGCGGACCGAGACGCGCAGCCACGAGCGATA
>JAYUBF010000231.1:0-4598 GCA_043741435.1 Myxococcales bacterium | reverse complement strand
ATCGGACTCCGCGAGCTGGTTCTGCTCGCGTCGCTCTTCGGCTTGTTTCGCGTCAGCGGAGGCCTTCGGCGCCGCCGCGACCATCGGCGCAGGCGCGTCCGCGCGACGCTTCGCTGCTTTCGTCGCGCTCTCCACCTGCGCGGGCGGTGGTGCCGGGTCTGGCGCCGGCGCAACCGCAGCACTCGGCGCAGCCTCGTTGCTCGTGGGGTCACCATAGGCGGGACCGTTCGACGTCTTGTCTGCGCTCGTGGCCGAACGAGAAGTGGGCGAGTCGTCCCGCTTCGCGGCCCGGTCCAGATCCGCCGAAGGCGTGCTCGTCGCCCGCGGGCCCGCGTTCGAGCGCCCGCTGCCGAAGCCATCGCCGGGTGCGGGCTTCTTTTCAGAGGACGCGAAGCCATCGAGCTGGTCCTTTGAAACTGCATGCTCGCGCTTGCTGACTTCGATCTGCGCGAGCCCGATGCCGCCGCCGCCCTTTGCACCGGTCGACTCTTTCTCCGCTGGCACGACGGGCGGCGTCGTGGGCTGCGCGACTGGCGCAGCGACCGAGTCCTCCGTTGCCGGTGGCGCCGCCGTGATGCCCGGTGCCTCGGCGTGCTTGGCCGGCATCATCAAATTGCCGTGCGCCATCTGCCAGCCCACCACACCACCGACGAACAAGATGCCCGCCGCCGCGGCGTACCCTGGATGCGAAACGAACCGTCGGATGAACGGCAAGACCCTGCCGCCTTGGTTCTGCTGGGCTTGTTGCGTGGCCGCGTGCATGAGCTGCGCGTGCAAGGCGCCGTTCAGCCGCTCCGTCGGATCGACCGCCGGCAACACCGACTTGGCGACGGTGCGCACGCGGCCGAACGACGCGAGCTCCGCCTGACAACGCGCACAGGTGGCGAGGTGCGTCTCGAACGCAGCCTTCTGCTCCCCGGAGAGCATGTCGTAGAGGTAGTCGAGCGCGCTGTCGCAGGCCGCGGTCATGTCTTGTTGCGTGCTCATTGCGCCGCCTCTGCGAGGTCGCGATATTCAGCGAGGGCTTCGCGTAGTTTCTCGAGGGCGTAGCGCATGCGGCTCTTCACGGTGTTTTCCGAGATGCCAACCACTTCGGCAATCTCGTTGAATTGTAAGTCGCTCACCTCGCGCAGGAGGAAGATCTCGCGCTGCTCGTCCGGTAGCTGTGCGATCGCAACCGCCATCCGCACCTGCAGCTCGCTCCCGATGGCCTGGCGATCGAGTGAAGGCCCCCCACTGGCGACGAAGTCGATCCGTGAGGCCGACCCGTCTTCACCGACCGGCGCATCGAGTGACGCCATGTTTCGATGCTTCTGGCGACGCGATTGGTCGACACACAAGTTGCGCGCGATGGTGAACAGCCAGGTGGTGAATTTTGCCTCGCGGACATAGCTGTCGGCGGAACGCACCACGCGCAAGAAACAGTCCTGCGTCACGTCCTCGGCCGCAGCCGGGTCGCGGACGAACCGCAACACGAAGTTGAAGATGGGCTTTCGGTGGCGCTGAACCAGCACCTCGAACGCACGTGCATCCCCTTCTTTGTAGCGCAGCATCAACGACTCGTCGGAATCGTCGCGCACGGGAGTTGAGCGTATTGCACGCGGGGGGTTCCCTGCAATGACTGCGCGCATCGCGGACCTCAACCAAGACCGTGGTCTCGGTGAGGACTGGTGAGGCAGCTCCATGAGCAGTATGGCCGAGGCGTGCATTGTCGCTGTGAAAGTGAACGCAGCAACGGACAGGTCGATCTAATCCGTGGCCAAACCGCAGCCCAACCCAGCGAAAGATGGGGGCCTCAGCTACAGTTCACGCATGGCATGCACACGAGCCGTGAACGCATCCATCCTCGCGTCCATGCTCGGGCTCGCGAGTCACGCGCTCGCTGACGACCCAACGCGGCGGTCGACGTATTTTTATATGAAAAAGGCGGCGGGCGCCAGGGCGGTGAACGCGATCCGGCGAGCGAAGGACACGGCGCGACCGTTGTAAACGGGGAAGTCGTCCCGTTCCTTCCAGCCCTCTCTTGACATGCACCCGAATACGTGTACACTCAGACAGTGAAGCGGGCCGACCTCGAGCGGGAGCTGAAACAGGCCGGATGGCGGTTCGAGCGGCATGGCGGTAGCCACGACATCTGGAGCAACGGCACGGACCAGACGTCGGTGCCCCGCCACAACGAGATCAACGAGTACACAGCCAAAGCGATCCTGCGGCTGATACGAGGAGTCAGACGATGAGATTTGCGGGTCAACTGGTCAAGTCCGGCAAGTGGTACGCCGCCGAGGTCCCAGTGCTCGGCATCGACACCCAGGGGAAGAGCAAGGCGAACGCCTACGCGATGGTCAAGGACGCCATCGAGAGCCTCGTCAACAAGAAGGGATTTGCAGTAACGATCTACCCCGGCAAAGGGGAATACTTCGAGGTCAGCGCAAACGACCAGGCCGCCTGGGTAGCCTTTCTGCTCCGGCGCCAGCGCATGGTTCACGGCCTGTCTCTAGCCGACGTGGCTGCGCGTCTCGGGGCCAAGTCGCGCAACGCCTATGCCCGCTACGAGCAGGGAGAATCGGTGCCTAGCGCGGACAAGTTGATGCAGCTTCTAGTCGCGCTCGAACCCGGCCGCGACTTTGTTCTCAGCGAAGCCGGAGTTTGACGCGGCCAGCCGAGATCGTTGGGCGGCCGCGATCGATCGCTCAGAAGATCTCGTCGGCGCCCCCTGCGACCTGCACGCGCATCATGTCGGTCACGAGGTTCTGGCTGACGCGCAGGATTGGCTTGCTCCGTAGCGACAGCCCACCCCGGCCAGCAGGGGCCGCGACGTAGGAACTGATGATGTGGTGCTCGCTGCTCAGCGAGATGACCCCGTCGACGGTGTGTCGCACGACCATGCGCTGCGACCCGTCCGGATTCTTCCACACCTTCTGGATGGCGCCGTTCGGGAGGACGGTGACGGTGGGTGAAGCCGAGGCAACGCCGGCGAGCGAGAGCACGAAGGTGGCAGCGAGGATCGATCGGGTGAGCATATCATCTCGAAGAGCAACGCCCCGTGCCGTGCGGAAGTACGCGACATCCCTTGCTGCGCAATGGCTCGTCCGGTGGTCACGGTGGGGTCTCCCGCCGACGCTAGAGCAGCTGCTGTGGTGGCGAGCACCTTGCGGACCGGCGCCGCAGCCTGAGCGCGGCCTGCGCGCCACGGCCCGCTGGGTTATGGAACGTACGGCCCCTTCGTCTCACCCCAGCCCCATCGCGGCATCGGTTGGTCTTCGGTGACCGTGGCGCCAGGTGAAGGACGCGAACGACGTAGCTGCCAGCACGACGAGCACGGTCAAGTACGACAGCGCCGGACTGAAGCAGCTCACCACGCAGCGCTGCCTATCGCGCGGACTTCGAGCGCGAGCACACCACGAGCTACAGCGTGAAGACACCGACCACCGCGATCCGCGATTAGAAGCAGACCGGTCGCTGCTGGTTGTTCACCGCGCTGGCGGTGGTGGAGTGCGACATCGAGCTGCGCTCCGGCAAGCAAGTGAAGCTGTCGCGCGCGTACATCAACGCGCGGAACCTCCAGTACAGCGCCTACAGCCTCATCAAGGAAGGCGCAGAGGTGAGCAGTCTCGGATCCATCGCCGACAATGACATCGGCGAGGGCGGCCACTTCGACTACGCGCTCCACTTCATCAACAGGTACGGCGTCGTCCCCGAGCGCGTGATGCGCGACTTCAAGGACAGCGCTGACTCGGCCACCCTCATCGCAGATCGTGAAAGAAGCGCAGGGCCGCATCGACCACATCATCGCATTCGGCTTCACCGGCAAGACCGCACTGCCCGAGAAGTTCGTCCAGAGTTCACCGACGCGCGCCGGAAGCGGGTGGAGGATCCGGCTAGGCCTCGGCCGCGCGCGTGTCCATCGCACGCACCACGCCCGCAGCGATGAGCGCATCCTTGCTCGACGAGGCCGACCATCGCGTGCGCCTCGGCCATCGCATCGCCGATGGAGTATCGCTCGACCACGACACCGGCCACGAGAACGACTCGATGTCCGTCTCGCGCCCGCAAGAGACAGCGACCGTTGACGGCGACCATGCCATCGGAGCCCCGAGTACCCGCAGTAGTACTAGGAGCAGATCGCGCTCCGAGGGCCCGGCCATGGCCGGAACTGTCGTGGCTGCAACGAAAACACCGGACATGTTTGGGTCCGCACCCAGCGCCGTGCCGGCGCAGTCGCTCACCGACCGGGGCGTGCTGCCCCTATGTCAGGAGGTCTGGAATCGAGAATACGAAATGCAAACTGGCAATTCACGACTTTCGGCCCGCGGGCGGGTTGAGGGATTCGGGGCGTCGGCGAATTCCGAAATTCGGAAGGGTTGGCGTGAGCTGGGCGAATGATTCCAGCTTCATAGGACTGGCTTGTAGGCAATATAAAGCTTTTATGGCATCGTAAAATACGCGTCTCCCGACGGCAAGCGACCGTTCGGTGAGACGCAGTCGTTGGTGCAGCGCACGGTCGATCCCGCCTCGCGCCAGATCGATGAGATTGTCGTGCAGCCAGGCCGGAAGCCGGGCGAAAAGCCCTCCGAATTCATCACCCACCTCACACGGCG
>JAYUBF010000230.1:0-37900 GCA_043741435.1 Myxococcales bacterium | reverse complement strand
CCCTGCCGGCCGAGCCGTCAGGGTCCCACCCTGCTCACGCGGCGACTTCGCCGCGACGCAGCCTTTGGCTGCTCAGTTTTGACTCGCGCTCCGCGCGAATCTACTTAGAACTCTCCGCGGATCCCGAACGAGGGGATGAGCGGCAGGCCCTTCACCGGCGTGGCGCGCGTGTAGTCGTAGCTGAGCTGCGCGACCTCTTCATTGCGTCGATTGTAGACGTTGGTGACGTCGAGGTAGAGCTTCAGCACCCACTTCTTGAACAGAAACGTCTTGTCGACACGCAGGTCGAGCGCGTGGAAGGCGGCCAGTCGAGCGGTGTTCACCGAGCCCTGGGCTGCGGAGTACACGTCCGCGTCGGCGTCGTAGTAGCCGCCGTACGGCGTGGTCTGCGGATAACCCGTGATGTAGCGAAAGCGCAGGCCCACCTCGAAGCCCTTCGGTAGATAGCCGTGGAGCGCGAGGATAAAAACGTGGGTCTGATCGAAGTCGAAGGTGCGGAAGTCGCACCCGGCGCAGTCCTTGCGTTCGGAGCGCATGAGCGTGTACGAGGCCCACCCGAAGAAGTGTTTCGAGATCGATTGCCGCAGGAGCACCTCGAGCCCGTAGATGCGGCCGAGGCCGATGGAGGCGAGTCGCTCGGGTGTTACCTGTCCATTGCGCAGGGTGTACGCGGTCGACGGAGCGGCGAGGTCGTAGAGATGTTTGTAGAAGCCACCGATCTCGGCACTGAGCCCGGGCAAGATGCCTTGCTCGATGGCGATGGAGCTGTGGATCGCCTTCTCGGGTCGAAGCGAAGGGTTGCCGTAGCTCTTGTTGTAATCAGTGGCCGCGGGTAACTGTGAGTAGAGGCCGAGGCCCACCTTCAGCGTGGTGTACTTCGCGAGCTGGAAGCGGGCGGTGAGGCGTGGATCGAACGTGGGAAGGTGGATGGCGGAGTACCAGTCGAAGCGTAGGCCGGTGGTAAGGGTCACGCGCTCCACGGGCTTCCACTGCAGCTCGGCGTACAGACCGACGGCACCGGTGTGGAACCGCTGCTCGTTGTGCACCCGCTCCGATGCCGAGACCGGCGAGATGATCTGCCCCTCACGCGGCGGTGGCGGCGCCGA
Organism: Myxococcales bacterium; assembly: GCA_043741435.1. Classification (GTDB taxonomy): domain Bacteria; phylum Myxococcota_A; class Polyangia; order Palsa-1104; family Palsa-1104; genus JBDTCO01. The sequence continues at coordinate 36,794 of JAYUBF010000230.1, read as the reverse complement.
GTTGGACAGGCTCACGTAGGCGTACTGCGTATCGAGGCCGGTCAGCAGGCGGAAGCGCGGACCCAACGCGCGTCGCGCCTCGATCCGAAAATCGGTGCCGACGTTCCAGATGCCGTAGTTGAGCGAGCGACCAACCTCACCCTCTTGCGTCGTGTAGCCGGTGGAGTTCTGCGCGAACAGCTGCCACCTGCCGACGGTGCCGGTCCAGCGCAGGTGCGCGCGATGGTAGCCGATGTGTGTGCCGAAGCTCGACACCAACGGGTCGGTGTCACTCGGCTTGTCGAACACGAGGCGCAATCGATCGTCGGCGCCCGAGACGAGGAGCCGGATCTTGCCGGGCCCGAGTGGATACTCGAAGCCCGCTTGATAGTCGTAGTACACGGGCGCCGACTGAAAGCTCACGCCCGTTCCCGAAGGCGCCGCTGCCGCCAGCACGAGATCGACGTAGCTGCGGCGCGCCGCGAGGAAGAAGCCACCTTTTCCGAGTGGACCTTCCACCACCGCGCCCGCATCGAACACGTTCACCTCCACCGAGCCGTGGAAGCGATCGCGGCGCGGCGATCGCAGATCCAGATCGACCGCGCCACCGATGCCGCGACCCCAGCGCACCGAGAAGTTGCCAGGGAAATAATCGATGCGCTCGATGAGCTCGGTAGGCACCACCGAACGCAGGCCGCCGAAGTGATAGAGCTGTGGCACCTCACCACCCGAGAGGTACACGTGGCTATCGGTGGGCTTCGCACCGCGGATGATGAGCAGCCCCGAGTTGAACGGCGCGCGCGCGACGCCTGGCAGGTTCTCGATGGCGCGTAGCGCATCACCGAAGCTGCCCGGGATCTTCATGAGCTCTTCGGTCTTGAGGTTCACGCGCGAGATCTCCTCGCGGTTGGGATCCGCGCGCACCGTCGACTCGTAGCGCGTGTATTGGCTCGGCTCGAGGTAGTACGCGACCGTGAGCGCATCCCGGTCGCCGACGCGTTCGTCGATCTCGAAGCGTCGCGCGTTCGGGCCGGTGACCACCACGTGGTACTTGCCCGGAGAGATGCCGGTGATCTGGAACTGCCCCTGGCCATCGGTCTCGCTCTGCACCCAATCTTCGGGCCGGATCTCGCGCGGGCTCCCTTTCACGCCCCGCGCCGCGCGCCAGATCTCGTCCGACACGACGGTCACCACGCCACCCACCACGGGCGTGCGACTGCCTCGCAGCGCGACCCGACCGCGCAGCCGACCGCGCAGCTGTATCGACGGATCGGGGACGAAGCCAGGCGTCTCCGCGCGGGCGACCCCGCAGACGGTCGACAGCAAGAGCACCAGCGGGCACACGACCCAGCTCGGTGCTCTGACGACGCGCCTAGGGCTTTTCCTCGTGCGGAGTCTCGGGAGCGACACGAGCACCGCGCCGATCGACCTCGCGCCGTAACCACAAGAGCTCGTCGCGCGCGCGATCCGCGGCGTGCTCGGCCTCGCGCTGCGCTTCACGCGCCCGCGCCTCGGCTTCAGCGGCAGCCTCCAACCGGCTGGCCAGGCGATTCGCGTTGGCTTGCGAGATCTCGAGCTCGGCCCGTGCAGTCTTGAGCTCGGTGCGAAGCGTGTCGAGCTCGCGGCGCAGCGCCACCTCGGTGCCACGGCCATGCGCCTCCTCAGTGTACAGCTCACGCCGGGCGGCGATCACCTCGTTGGACAGGCGCCGAAGCTCGGTCAACGCCACCTCGAGCTCGTCGACGAAGAGCGGGGCCCCGTTCGCGCGCTCGGTGGTCGCACTCGGCGCCGACTTCGCGCGCGCGGCGACCGCTGCGGTCTTGCGCGCGTCACTCTTGGTCGCCGGCTTCTTCTTGCCACTCATTCGGGGAACGAGACCGTATCACGACGCAGCATGCTGGTCCTGCGTCGTGCCGCGTCGAGCCCCGTCGGCGAAATGATGAGGCCGAGGCCAGGACCAGGTTGGGCTGGAACCATGGCGCGCGCCAGATCGACCTGCAGAGGCGGCTCGGTGATCTGCGTCTCGAACCGATCCCGCACGTTGGAGCCTTCGTAAGCGACCGCGCCAGCGACGATGCCGTGCAGATGGCGGGAGGCCGCACACAACACGCTCATCTCGCCGATCTGCGCACCCACCTGGAAGCCCACGCCGTGACGGTGACCGAGGATCACGAGCCGGACCGATGCGATGAGCCCACCGTTCTTCGACACGCGAATGTTGAAGTAGTCCACCCCCTTCTCGGCGATGGCCTTCTCTCCGTCGGCAAACGAGCACAAGGACTCGTCGAGCATGACCTTGCCACCGGTCTGCTCGCGGAACGCGCGGCACGCGGCGAGATCGCGCTGCGCGAAGGGCTCTTCGTACCACTCGATGCGCAGCGCCTTCATCGCGGGCTGCAACGCAACGGCCTGCTCGAGCGTCCACGCCATGTTGACGTCGACCGCGACGGTGGTGTCCCACCCGAACGTGTCGCGCACGTCCCGGAGCCGCTGGAGATCGGCCTCCGTCTCGCCACCGATCTTCACTTTGACGTGCGTCGGATGGACCTTGAGGAGCTTGCGCTGCTCCGCCGGAGGGAGACGCATGTCGAGCACGATCGACATCGGATACTCGCGCTGCGTCTGTCGCAGTGCCGGCGGCACGTCGATCACTTCGGACAGCGCGCTCAGCGGCTGGTCGAACTTGCGACCCACCGCATCGAGCAGCGCCAGCTCGACGGTGCAGGCAGCCGCATGTCCGAGGTGCTCGCCTTGTCGGAGCCGACTCGGCAGGTCGAGCGCCTCGATGCTCAGCACTGCGCTACGAAAGGTGCCGAGGTCGATCGCACGCTCGAGCTCGCCGAGGTCGAGTGCCGCGATCGCCTCGTACGCGCTCGCGAGCGTCTCCCCTGTCACGTAATCGCGCGGCACGCCCTCCCCGAGGCCCACGTGTCCATCGAGCACCAGCCGTACGAACACGCTCTCGGCGAGACTGCGTGTAGCACGCGCGTGCACGAACGGCATGCGCATGGGCAGCGCGAGCTCCATGAGCTCGAAGTGCGTGAGCTTGCCGGTCGTGGTCATCGCTTGGGTTCCACGCACGGGGGGATGCGGCATGGGCCGGAGTTATCCGAGTACGCCCGGACACGCGTGGTGGTACATAATACCAACTCGTCGGTGTTTTCGAAAACCTTCCAGATGAAGGGCCTCAGCGTCGGGCTCGGGTTATGGCTCGCGGTGTTGGCCGGCGATGCCCACGCCACGAAGCCCACATTGCGCCTCGAGCGCATAGATCCGGCGCGCTTCGCCGCCGATGGAAGAGTGCGCGTCTTCGCGTCGGTCGTGGAGCTGGAAGGCCAGGTCGACGATGGCAAGGTGGCGCAAAGCTTCACCCTACGCGTCGACGGGAAGGGTGCCCAGCACCCGAGCACCGTCGAGCCATTTCGCACCAGCGCGGTGCCGCTCGATCTGGTGCTGGTGATCGAGACCTCGGCGCTGTACGGCGTGCAGAAGCTGCCCGCCCCCGCCCCGGGCGTCGCACCGACACCATCGCCCGGGAGTCGCAAGAAAGGAAAAAAGGCGCCGGCGCCTCCCAAGACCGGGACACCTTCTCCGCCGCACCTGTCGGGAGAACTCCCGCTCGATCGCGTGAAGGATGCGCTCGCCACGCTCGTCGAAGGGCGCCCGGCAAAGACCCGCGTGCTGGTGATCGACTATGGCGGCGAGGTCACGCCGCATCCTCCCTTTCAACCGGCCAATGCCGCAGGTGGCGCGCTCGACGAGCTCGCTGCCGACGGGGAGTCGGGTGACCTGCACCTCGTCGACGCGGTGCAGGCAGCGCTGGTCGAGCTCAACCGTCCGCGCCCCAGCGACGGTGACGAGGCGCCCCCGCGTCGCCTCGTGGTCGTGGTCTCGGATGGGCTCAATGCGCAGATGGACCGCAAGACGTTTCGCGCACTGGGCGATGCGGCGGCGATCTCGCAGGTGCCGATCCACAGCATCGCCTACTCACCCGCCGACGATCGCGGCCCGCTCCTCAACCTAGGCGAGATCTCGAAGCGCTCGAACGGCACGTTTCGCTGGGCTCGCAACGCCGAGGAGCTGAAGGCGCAAATCGAGACCCTCGCCGACGAGCTCGACAAACAGTACGTGCTGACGTTCGAGCTCGCGATCGACACGCTCGCAGGGCACACCTTCGAGCTGCGTTGCGAGGACCTCCGCTCGAACTCATTGCGCTACGGGGAAGGTGGATCGATCTTCGGCTACACTGGCGTCATCACGCGTCGCTCGACGCTGCGGCTGGTGCTCGAGATCGTGGGCGGGGTGATTGCCGCGCTGCTGGCCCTGGCGGTGATCGTGACGCTCCTGCGACGGCGTGTACCGCGCGGTGAGGAGACGGCGCAGGCGGCGATGCCGCGCCTGGTGTGGGAGGGCGAGACACGGGAGCTGCCCCTCGATCCCCGCATGCCGCTGCTGTTCGGCAAAGAACGAGGTGCGGTGCAGCTCACCGATCCTGCCGTGTCCACGCGACACGCGCGACTTGCCTTCGACGGTCGCAGCTGGGTGCTCACCGATCTGGGCTCCACCAACGGCACGCTCGTCGATGGCCACCGCATCGATCGCCCCACCGTCGTCACCGTCGGAAGCGTGGTGCAGCTCGGGCAGACCCGCCTTAGACTGATGGGGCCCAAGTAACATGGCCGGCTCCAGCATCATCATCTGTGGACAGCGCTACGACGTCGGTCGTCGCGTGGTCACGTTCGAGGACGATCCGCTCTTCTCCGCGTACACGCTGCACCGCACCGACAAGCCGAGCGAGATCTATCCGTACGCGCCCGCGAAGGGCCTCGGCGGCATGGCGGCACGCTATCGCGAACGCCGGCTCATCGGTGCCGACCGTTCGCTTGCTCGCCTGCAACAAGTGTTGCGCCAGTTCGTGGTGCACCACGACGGCTGTCGCGACTCGAAGACGTGCTTCCAGGTGCTCCACAACGAGCGCGGCCTATCGGTGCACTTCCTCATCGACAATGACGGCACGATCTATCAAACGCTCGACCTCGTCGACTGTGGCTTCCAGGCGGCGGGCGTGAACGAGATCTCGGTTGGTGTGGAGCTCGCCAATCGCGGCGACGCCATTCGCTTTCCCGACGAGTACAAAGGTCATCGCGACAAGCTCACCTGCTCCATCCACGGTCACCAGTTCCTCGCGTACAGCTACACGAAGGACCAGGTCGAGTCGATGACCGCCATCGGTCGCACGATGGCACGGCTCTTTCCGAACCTGCCGCAGACGTATCCTCTCGCCGGCACCGGCGACACGCTGTGGACGGCCATCTCCGATCCGCGCGAGTACCAAGGCTGGCTCGGCCACTATCACGTGACCCAGCAGAAGTGGGATCCAGGCCCGTTCGACTTCAAGTCGTTCGTCGGCACCATCCGCGGTCGATCGGTCTTCCCGCTCGTGCTGTCGCGTGAGGCCGGGAGCCAAGCGACCAACAAGCCCGACATTCCCGACGACAAAGAAAAAGCAGAGGAGATCGCCGACGGCTTCTACGCCAACAACGAGACCGAGGGCGAAGGCGGCTACTTCCCGATCGGTCCCATGGGCCAGTCTCGCTTGTGGCACGGCGGCATCCACGTTCGTGCCGATCGAGGCACGCCCCTCTTTGCACCGTTCCCCGGCAAGGTGGTCGCCGCGCGGATGGCGCCCACGATCTCCATCGGGTCGCGCAGCTTCGTGCTGCTGCGCCACGAGGTGCCAGCGACGGGCGGCGCAGCCACGTTCTACACACTCTACTTTCACCTCGACGAAGAAACCGGTGGCGCCTCCGCCGACCCGCTGCTGCGCGCGCCCGCGTGGTGGGAAAAGGTGCGCAGCCAGCTCGGCGAAGATCCCGTCTCGCTCTCGGTGGAAGTGGCTGCCGGCGAGCTCGTCGGTCACGTCGGTGAAGCCGGCGCGCCGGGCCGCCTCGAGGGCCAGGTCCACGTGGAGATCTTCTCTGCCGAGGAGATCGGAGACCGCATCGATCCGGGTTTCTTCCAGGCCATCGACGGCACCACCTCGGGCCGCTTCTGCAACGACCCATTCATCGTCGGTGCGGTCGACGGATCGGGCACCAGCGCGAAGAAGGATGGTCTCTTGTCGCGAGGCGAGATGCTGTCGTTCTATCGCGGCGACGAGCGACGCAAGCAGTTTCGCCGGCTCGCGGTGCGCCACGTGTCGGAGTGGGCGGACGAGAACGACTGGATGCTTCAGCTCAACCGCTCCCGTGACTTCGCGGGACTCCCGAAGGCCACGCGCACGCGCCTCTACAAGGAACAGATCGAGCCCGTGCTGTGGTGGACCGACGAGATCCAGACCGCGGCGGGTCTACCGTCGGACAAGCTGGTGTGGACCTACCACCCCATCACCTTCATCCTGTGGCTCAACGCGAAGCAGCGCGGTGGCGGTGTGTCGCAGGGCATCACATCCGCTGCGACGTTCGCGGGACAGGCGCCGCCCACGTCCATCATGGACGACCGCGACGCGACCGAGGGCTTCACCGACGACGAAGACGCCCTGTTCGGCGAGGCCGCGAAGAAGCTCGAGCTGGAAGACCTCGCAAAGGGCTATCCGGAAGACGACCGAGCGCCCGGGCGCAAGAAGCCGTGACGAAACGCTGCGGAACGGCTGCGCATACTCGCGAAAGCGCGGCCTAGCAGTGACCGATCCAAGGGATCGGTGGCAGATCCGCCGGCGCAGGCCTTCGAGCCCGAAGGCCCGATCGGCCACGAGCACCGAGCACGCGCCCGAGGACTACGCTGGCGCCGGTCGCGCCCATCACACCGAAGAGTTGCAGCAATCGGCGACGGTCGCGGTTCACTCGCCCATTGTAGCAGAGCGAGTGCTCAGGCCGGCAACGCCTCGGGCGGCGCAGCGCGCAACCCGGCCTTGCGGAGCATGGCTTGGTCGTCGGCGATGTCCGGATTGCCGGTGGTGAGCAGCTTCTCTCCGTAGAAGATGGAGTTGGCGCCGGCCATGAAGCACATCAGCTGTGCTTCGTGGCTGAGCTGCATGCGACCCGCCGACAGGCGCACGCGCGTCTTCGGCATGAGTATGCGCGCGGTCGCGATCATGCGGACCAGCTCGAGCGGGTCCACCTTCTCTTGGCCCGCGAGCGGCGTGCCCTCGACAGCAACGAGCGTATTGATCGGCACACTCTCCGGCTGCGGCGACAGCTCCGCCAACGTTCGCAGCATCTCGCAGCGATCCTCGATGCTCTCGCCCATCCCGATGATGCCGCCCGAGCACACGGTGATGCCGGCCTTGCGCACGTTGTCGATGGTGCGAAGACGATCGTCGTACGTGCGGGTGGAGATGATCGACTTGTAGTGCTTCCTCGACGTGTCGAGGTTGTGGTTGTACGCCTTCAGGCCCGCTTCCTTGAGACGCTGCGCCTGCTTCTCGTCGAGCATGCCGAGGGTGCAGCAGGCCTCGAGACCCATCTGGCTCACGCCGCGCACCATGTCGACCACGTTGTCGAACGCGGGGCCGTCCTTCACCTCGCGCCACGCGGCGCCCATGCAGAAGCGCGTGGCCCCCGCCTGCTTGGCTTGCGCTGCCGATGCGAGCACCTGCGCCACGTCGAGCGAGCGCTCGGCCTCCACGCCGCCTTCGTGCTTGGCGCTCTGCGGGCAATACCCGCAATCCTCGGGGCAGCCACCCGTCTTCACCGACAGCAGCGTGCAGAGCTGCACCTCGTCGGCGCGATGGTGCTGACGATGCACGGTCTGCGCGCGGAACAAGAGCTCTGGAATCGGTAGATCGTGGATCGCACGGACCTCACCTAGCGACGCATTGGCCATGCCGCCTCTTACCATGTGAGAAGCGCGTCGCGGTAGTATCGCCTGGGCATGGCCTCGCGTCTGCGGATCATCAGCGACCGCAACATTCCGTTCGTGGAGCAGGCCTTCGCCGAGCTAGGTGAGGTGGTCACATTGCCAGCCTCGCAGATCGACGCCGCCGCCGTACGCGATGCCGACCTGTTGCTGTGCCGCACCACGATCCAGGTGAACGAGGCGCTGCTTCGCGGCAGCAAGGTGCGCTTCGTCGCCACCGCGACCATCGGTACCGATCACCTCGACCTCCCGTACCTCGCAGCCCGTAACATCCCATGGGCAGCTGCACCCGGCTCCAACGCACCATCGGTGGCGCTGTGGTTCGCCTGTGTGCTCGCGACGCTCTGTCGCGACACGCGCCGCGAGATGAGCGAGCTCCGCATCGGGGTGGTGGGCGTCGGTCACGTGGGAAAGCGCATCGCCGCGTTGGCCGAGGCGCTGGGGCCGAAGCCGCTCTTGTGCGATCCACCGAGGAGCCGGCTCGAGGGCGACACCGGGTTCGTGTCGCTCGACGAGATCATCGAGCGCTGCGACGTGGTGAGCCTGCACGTCCCGCTCGTGAAGAACGGACCCGATGCGACCCGCGGGCTCCTCGGCCGCGAGCGCATCGAGCGGCTGCCACCGGGTACCATCGTCGTGAACGCGTGCCGCGGTGACGTGCTCGATGCCGTTGCGCTCGGGGAGCGACTGGCCCGCGGCGACTTGCTGGCGGCGCTCGACGTGTTTCCCGGCGAGCCGTCGCCCGATCCGCACTCGATCGCGGCCACGCAGCTCGCCACGCCTCACATCGCCGGTCACTCTCTCGATGGCAAGGTTGCCGGCACCGATGCGGTCTATCGCGCGGCCTGCGCCTTTCTCGGGGTGCCACCGACGTTCTCCGCGGCTGCGCTGCTGCCGGCGCCGCAGCCAACCGCGCTTCGCCTCGACACGCGCAATCGCTCCGATGCCGAGGTGCTGCTTGCCGCGCTGACGCCGTTCTACGATCTCGCGGCCGACGATCGCGCGCTGCGAGCCCTGGTGGCCGATCCCACTGTCGACTCCGGTGCCGCATTTCGGGCCTATCGCGATGGCTACCCGGCTCGACGAGAACCTCGCGAGGTGAGCTTCCACATGCATCCACGGCGCCAACGGGTGGCTGCGGCACTGAGCCTGCTCGGCGCGACGATCTCTGCGTAAGATGCCGACACGCTCATGACCGACAACCGGAAGCAGCCTCGCGGGGGCAAGGTGCCACCGCCGCCTCCGGGCGCGCGCCCCCCTGCCCCGCCGCCGCGACGGCCGCCCCCGCGCGATCCGTCCCTCTCCGGGTCCATCGAGATCGAGCCCGAGCCCAGCTTCAACGAGATTCTACTCACGCCCCTGCCCCGTTCTGCCCCGTCCGCCCCCACGCCCGGGAACCACGCGGCGATCCCCTCGCCACCACCGCCACCGCCGCCGCGTCGTCCTGCGCCGCAGCCCTCGTTCCGGTCACCAGCCAACGAGGAGTCGCCCCGCGGGGCGCCGCGCGTTCCGTTCACCCATCGCATCGGCATCGACCCCACGCTCGCACAACAGCGACGGCCGACCTCACCCGCGCGCGCCGTGGCGATCTCCGAAACGGCGGCCCCGGCGCGCGCCGCGATGTCGCTGTTCCACAACAACGTCGTGGCGAGCGACTCGGGGCCCATCGCACCGGTGCCCACGTCCATCGCCGAACGGGCGCGTCGCATGACGCCCGTCGACACCATCTGGGACGGCGAGGTGCGCATACTGCAGCGCGAGGTGTCATCGCTGCGTTCGCGTGAAGCCGGCAAGGCCGCGCTGCTGCTCGGTGCACAGGCCGCGATCTCGCTCGGCGCGCGGGGCGATCGCAGTGCAGCCCGCACCGCGCTCGAGGACTCCCTGACGCTCTCCGAAGAGCGCTTTTCGCTGTACCTCTTGCGCCGCGAGGCGCTGGTCGATCGGCAACTGCCGCGGGCACTGGAGCTCGGGCACCGCGAGCTCGAGCGAGTCGTCGATCCGAAGGAACGGATCGCGCTGTTGCTGCAGCTCGGCGTCCTGGAGGAAAGTCTTGCCACCGACGAGAAGGGGCGGACCGCGGCGCGCAAGGCCTTCGAGGCCATGCGTGAGCTCGATGCGCGGAGCACCACCGCCTTGCTCGCGCTCGTCGATCGGTACTTCGACGATGCGCAGTGGGAGCCGTTGGCCGCCACGTACCACGCGCTCGCCGATGCCAGCGCCGAGCCCACCACGCGCGGGATGTTCCGCCACGCCGCCGGTGTGATCGAAGAGCGCGAGCTCGACGATCCGAAGAAGGCGCGCGCGACGTTTCATGCGGCGCTGGAAGAAGATGCGTCCAATCTGCCGGCCGTGGTGTCTCTCTCGTCGCTGGCACTGCGCACGGAGGACTGGGCCGAGCTGGCGCGGGCGCTCGAGGCCGAGGCCGATCGCCTCGAAGACACGAGCGCACAGCGTCGGTTGTACGAGCGAGCGGGAGATCTCCACTGGGAGCGTTTGTCCGATGCGGAGGCCGCGGCGACGGCATATCGCAAGGCCGCGATGGCTGCGCCCGACGCCAGTGGGCCCCTGCGGCGGCTCGCCGCCGTGCTCGAATCCATCGGTCGCTGGCATGAGCTCGTCGACGTGCTCAATGCCGAGCTCCCGCTCACGCGCTCACCCGAGGGCCGCGCCGAGCTGCATCACCTCGTCGGCGAAGTGAAAGAGAACCACCTCGAGCGTCACGACGAAGCGTTGTCCGCGTACGAAGCTGCGCTGGCCGAGGTACCGGATCACGTTGCGTCGCTCCTCGCGCTCTCGGGGCTCTTCGCACGGACGCGCCGACTCGACTCCCTCATGCGCGCCGAGCTCGGGGAAGCAGAGCGCATGGCTGATCCGATGCGGCGTGCGTCCCGCTATCTTCACCTCGGGGACCTGGCGGCGCATGTAGTCGGCGACGAGCCCGAGGCGTTACGCCTGTACGAACGTTGCGTGGAGCTCGAGCCCGGACATCGCGCAGCGTTCCAGGGCCTCGAGGCCATCTACCGAAGACGCGGCGATTCCAGTGCGCTCGCTAGCCTGTACGAGCGCCAGGCCGAGAGCACGGCAAGTCCTTCTCTCAAGCGCCTGTACTTCGTGTCGGCCGCGCGCAGCTTGCTCGACGCCGATCGCCACGACGACGCGCGCAGCCTGGCACCCAATTTTCTTCAGCGCGTCGAAAAGCTTCTGCGCGCTGCGCAGGCCATCGCCGCCGACGATCTAACGCCGCTCTACACGCTGGCCGACGCGCTGGAAGATGCAGGGCAGTGGGAGCCCCTCGTCGCAGCGCTCGAGCGCTTCGGCGAGAAGCTCGACGAGCCGAAGGATCAGATCGCGCTCCTCCACCGTGTGGCACGTATCCTCGAGCTACGCCTCGGCGCCGACACGCGCGCTCTCACCACCTACGAGCAGATCCTGCAGCGCGAGCCATTGCACGAGGCGGCGCTCCTCGCAGTGGTTCGCTTGCACCAGCGCGCCGGTCGAAGTGCGCTCGAGATCGAAGCGCTCGGTCGTCTGCGTGATCGGGCCAGCAGCGCGTCGGAGGGTGCTTCCCTCAGCTATCGCATCGGACGCATTCAAGAACGTCGCATCGGTGACGCCGAGGCGGCCGTCATCGCGTACGAAGAGGCGTTGGCACGAAAGCCAGACTTTGCACCGTCGCTGCGTGCGCTCGAGCGCTTGTTGCGTCGAGACCGTCGCTGGCCACGCCTCGTCGAGGTCCTCGAGCGTCAGCTCGGTTCGGCCCGTACGCCGGCCGAGCGCGCCGAGCTTCGCTACGCCATCGGCCAGGTCGAGGAGCTGCACCTGCGCAACCTCGAGCGGGCGGAGGAGTCGTACGCCGCCGCGCTGCGCGAGGCACCCACGAACGATCCGGTGATCGCAGCCCTCGCGCAGGTACGCGAAGCCCGCAAGGACACGGCCGGCCTGTCGCAGCTGCTCGACGAGCAGCGCCGCCGCGTGCGCGACCCGAACTCGCTGGTCGCCCTGCTCCAGCGTCTCGGCACGCTCGCCGAAGGACCGCTGGCCGATCCGGCGCGGGCCATCGAGATGTACACGCAGGCGATCGCAGCGAGCCCGCTCGGCGTGCGGCTCCACGCTTCGCTCATCCGCGTCACGCGCAAGCACGCGGGGACCGCAGCCGGCAACGAGCGGCTGCGGATGTTTGCAGATGCAGTCGGTGAGCCTCGCCTGAAGGCCGCCGCGTTGATCCTCTGCTCGCTGCGTGACGAAGCCGGCGCCGATGCCGCTCGGGCCTTCTCCGAAACCGTGATCGGCCCGCGCGATTCAGCCCTGCTCGACGGCAAGATACGTCGCGCGATGGCAGCATCGGCGCCTGCGCTCGGCGAGACCAGCCTTGCCGAACTGTTGTCGGAGCGTGCCCGCATCGTCGACACCACCGCGCTCAAGGCCTTGCTCCACCTCGAGGCCGCGTGTCGCTTCGATCGCGCGGGGCAGCCGCGGGAGTCTGGAGCCGCGCTCGAGGCCGCAGATCTCGCGGTGAACGACCTCTTGCCGGTGCTGCGTGGCGTGCGTCGGATCGCAGTGCAGGGAGAGCAGTGGAGCAATGCGGTGGTGCTCTACTCGCACGAGGCGGAGCTCTCGTCGGATCTCGACAACCGCACCGAGGCGTTGATGCAGGCCGGTGACATCGCGCTCAACAACGTGGGCGATGCGCGCCAGGCGCTCGAGCACTTCCGACGGTTGCTCGGTCTCCAGCCGCTCCACCAGCAAGCCTTCGAGCGCGCGACCTGGATCCTCGAGCGAGCGAAGGATTGGCAGGGCATCGCCAGCCTCTATCGCGCGCGCGCGGAGGCTGCCGTCGAGCCCACGGTGCGAGGCGAAGCGTGGCGCAGGAAGGCCGAGATCGAGCGTGATCGGCTGCGCGACGTCCCCGCCGCGCTCGCCAGCTTGCGAGCAGGCATCAGCGCCTGCCCGGACGATCTCGAGTCGTACAAGGCCATCGCGCCGCTGCAAGAGCACCAGCGCTTCTGGCAGGACGCGATCGAGACCTACCGCAAGATCGCCGAGCTGTCCCACGGCGACGATCTATCTCGTGCGGCGCGCATCCGCGAGGCCGACCTACGCGAGCACGAGCTGGGCGATCGTGACGGGGCGCGCCAGATCTTGGCGGAGCTCGTCACCGACCCGAGCGATCGCGATGCAGCGAAGCGGTTGGCCGCGTTGTGTGAACGCATGGCGCGCTGGGACGAGGCCAAGGCGCTGTGGGCGCAGCTCGCCAATACGCGCGACGCGAACGAGCAGGTCGACGCGTTGGTCGCGCTCGGCTCCGTCATCGAGCGGGGGACACAAGACATCGACCTGGCGCTCGTCGAGTATCAGCGCGCGATCGACTTGGTGCTCGCCACGCCGGAGCTCCTCAATCGAGTGGAGACTCGCTTCCGCGAGGCGGGGCAGCTGCTGAGCTTCACCGAGGCTGGTGAGCGCGCGCTCGAGGCAATCACAGATGCCCCGGGCACCGACGCACCGGGCACCGACGCACCGGGTCAGCTCGAGCTGCGGCGGTCGCTCGCTCGCGTGTACATCGACGACCTGCAGCGACCGGACCTCGCCGAGCACCAGCTGTCGATCTGTGCCGAGCTCGCGCCCAACGACACGGCCGCGTTCCTCGACCTCGGCCAGCTGCTCATCGAGATGCGCAGGCCCGAGCAAGCGCTTCCGATGCTTCATCGCGCGCTCGATCTGAATCCCTCATCGGCGGAGGCGCTGCGTGCGCTCGGCGCCGGGCTCGGTCAGACGGGGCTCGGCGATGCGGCACGCATCTTCGAGTCGGCAGCTGCGTTCATCGAAGGCGCGAGCCCACCGGCTCCCACGTCGCCGTTGCCGGTGCGACGCGCTCTCCTGCCCGACGAGTGGCAGACGTACTTCCCGAGGGAGAGTGGGCCCGGCAAGGTCGCGCTCTCCGAGCTGGCGCGCACGCTCGATGCGTTCGCGCCGCAGCTGGTGGTGGAGCTCACCGGAGAGCGACCACGCGGCGAGCTACTGCCGCCAGGCAAGGCCGACACGCTCGTGCGGTCCACGTTCCAAGCGCTGGGCATGACGCCGCTTCGCATCTTCGTCGATAAGGAGCTCGGCAGCGACATGGTGATCTGTGCTGACGACGCGCTGGCAATCCACGCGGGTCCGGGGCTGCTGCGTCCCGAGGCGGCCGGTCGCCTGGTGTTCGAGCTCACCCGTATCGGCGCGTGGATCGCGCAAGGTGAGAGCCTGGGTACGTTCTTGCGCGGGCGCGCCTTGCCGGCGTTCATCCAGGCCGCATGCGACGACGGCGGCGACGAAGAGGTGCGCGAGGTTCGCCGTCGCGTGACCCGGGCGTTGCCGCGCAAGCTGCGCAAGGAGCTCGAGCGTTTTGCGATCCCGCTCGCGGACTCCGTCGGAGTGGCGAAGTCGTGGGAGCGCTCGGGCTACGCGGCCGCCGAGGAGCTGGGGCTTCTCATCTGTCGCGACGCGGGTGCCGTGTTCGAGTCACTCGGGCATCGCCCCGGCGAGCCGCTGCCGGTGCGCGGCCGCGGCGTGGAGATCGTGCGCTTCATGGCCAGCGAAGACTGCTGGCGCGCGTATCGCCGTCTCGTCGACGGCTAGATTCGACGCGGCATCAGCTGGTCGGTTCACCGGCGACGAGCTTGGCCTTGTCACCGGCCTTTTTCGGCTTCACGCCCTCTTCGTGCTCGCTCTCGCGCAACAGCGCCGCACGATCAATTCCGCGGTGCGCATCGGCCCACTTGCGCCACTCTATCGACGGCGTGCCCTTCGGGGCTGCGTAGGTGAGCGCGGTGAGCGCGTAGACGATGCTGTTCACCTCGTAGTGGCGCTCGCCTTTCTCGAGCACCGCTTCGCGCTCCAGCGCCCGCACCAGCGGCTCGACGAGCTCAAACGCATCGGAGTTGCCGATGACCTCGTACAGATTGCGTCGACCGAATCTGCGATCGTCGTCGAGGTGCGCCAAGGCAGCATAGGCACCGACCTTGCCCAGCGCGCTCACCTTCTGCACCGCATCGTCGCAGCGCTTTTGCTGAGCGGGCGAGGGACCGATGCGCCGCATGTCGTTGCCAGCGCAGACGTCGCTCATGTCGAGGACCTTCGCTTCAGCATCCTTGCGCACGAGACTCGGGTCCACCGGATCATAGAGCCTGAGCTCACCGGCCGTCGCCAGCGACGGAATTCCCAGCACGAGGATGGCGATCGGCACACGGTTCTTCATCGGACTCCTCCACTCAGATGAGCGAGCTGGCGGGGTGCCAGCTCACCGGACGCGACGACGATCTCGTCGAGGACTTGGGACACACCGAAAGAGCTCGCCATCGGTGTCGACATTCTTTGGTATGCAACCGTGTACGTGATGGGGCTTGCTCGCGCGCTCGCCGGTAGCGTCAGCACCACGGTGCGCGCGCCCTTTCCCGGTGGCGGCACGCGCGAGTCCTCGGCCTCCACGCGAATGAAGTCGCGCTTGGCCGCATCCCGCGGGCGATCTTCGAAGCGTCGCTGCAACACAGCGGGCTCGGCGCGCGCTATGACGCGACCTTTGTCGTCGAGCGCGACGGCACGCACCTCGACCCGGCGGAACAGATCGCCGGTGGGAAACGCGTGCCCGATGTATGCGGCCGTCAGGCGGAGCGTGACCTCTGCGTTCTCGTCCGTGTCACGACGCGAGGCCTGCACCTCGACCGCACGGCGAATCATGCTCGGATCGGAGATCACCGCGAACACGTGGCTGCGATGCCTTCCGTCGACCCCGTCGACCACCGGCATGTGACAGCTCTGGCACGGCTTCGCTGCCGCACTGCTGGTAGCGTGCTCTTGTGCCGTGTCCTGCATCGCCACGGGATGTGGCAAGCGAGCCTCGGCAGGAAAGTCGAACTCGTGGCAGCGCGCGCACACCGCGCGGGTGGCGAGGCTCGCATCCACGACCACCCCGTGCTGCGCGCGGCCACTTTGCTTGGTGGCATGGATTCCGGCGGTATCCACGTGGCAGCTGACGCAACCGATGCCGAGGTCTTGCGCTGCCGGTGTCGGTTCCTTCGCCGCATCGCTCTCGGGTGCATGACACCCGCGGCAGAACGCGAGGGGCTCGATGGCGTACGCCTTCTGGAAGATGGGATCCTTCCACGCTTGCTTGTGCAGCGACTGCATCCACTCGCCAGCGATGTCGCTGTGGCAACCCGCGCAGGAAGCATTCGACGCGATGCGGCTCGCGTGAGGATCAGCGCCCGCGATTCCCGCGAGGGAGGCGACCACCAGGAGAACCAGCCATGCGCGCACGTTCGATCATACGCACCGACCCGAGCAAACGGTCCAGCGACCGACGAGATTTCTGAGCGTGGGCCTGGCGCCTACATCGACGGTCAAGCACGAGCGAAGTCGATGAAACCTCGCTGGATATCGGTGTGCACGAGCGTGCCGAACGGCGATGGCCCGACCCACAACGGCCGGATCCCGTCGTTGCGTCTGCCCGAGTGAGGTCAGCCCGGCGGCCACGCGAGCTGACGGCCCCCGAGCACGTGCAGATGCAGGTGGAACACGCTCTGGCCTGCATCGGCGCCCGTGTTGAAGACCGTGCGATAGCCGCCGTCGAGCTTCTCCTGCTGGGCGACCGCTTGCGCCATGAGATGCATCTCGCCGAGGAGCACGAGATCGTCGCGCGTCGCCTCCGCCAGCGACACCAGGTGTTTGCGTGGAATCACGAGCACGTGCGTAGGGGCTTGTGGCGCCACATCGCGGAATGCGATCACGTGATCGTTCTGCGCGACGATTTTGGCGGGGATCTCCCCATCGAGAATCTTGCAGAATAGGCAACCCGTCATGACACCCTCCGCGCCGCATCAAGCGCCGCCGCACGGCCCTTCGTCAAGCAGCCGGCTGCGGGTGCTCACGTGGAACGTGGGCGAGGTGTACTGGCCCTGGCACGGCAACCAGCTGAAGGATCGCGACCTCGCACACGTAGCCGCTGCGCTGCGCGCACTTGCTCCCGACGTGGTGTTGCTGCAGGAGATCCTGCACGCCGGGCAGATCGAGCAACTGGCAGGGGATCGCTACGTCGGGCGCATGTCCGAGCGCTGCGGGTACGACCGCCACGTGGGCATCTTGCTGCGTGCCGACCTGGGCGCGACCTTCATCGACGGCCTCCTCGAGCCCACCCGCCGTGGGGTGCTGAGCGCACATTTTCGGCTCGCCGGGGTCCGCGTGACCGTCGTCTCCCTCCACTTCGACGTGTTCCATCCCGCGCGCCGACTCCTGCAAGCGCGGGCGGCGGCTTCGCTCGTCGGCCGGCATGTCACCGATCTGGTCGTTGCCGGCGGCGACTTCAACTACGATCCTGGCCTGTCACGACGCCTCGGTCGGCAGGAAGACCTGGAGGCCGAGTCGCTCATGCTGGACTTGCTCAGCGACGTGGCGGAGGACACAGGGCCAACGCTCATCGGACTCTTGCGTGTCGACCGCCTGCTGGTCGGTGGTCCCGCGTTGAAGAGCGCGCGCTCCGAAGTGTGTCCTCAGCGGACGCCGCTCGGGGATCACGCCCCCGTGCTCGCCGATCTCGAGCTGGTCTCCGAGCTGGTTGACGGAGACGGAGAACACTCCTAGCATCACTGACCTTACGAGGGCCACGTGCGCGTGCCCCAGGGAGCCTTCTTCGTGGAGCATCGCAGAGCAGACCGCCGCTACGATCGTCGTATCGATATCGAGGTACACGGCGACGGCACCACGCTCAAGACATACACGCGCAACGTCAGCCTCGGCGGCGTCTACGTCATCGCCCAGCGTGCTTTGCCTTTTGGTTGCAAGGTGAAGTTGCGCTTCAATGTGTCCACACAGAATGAAGCCATCGAGGTCGATGGTGAAGTGCGTTGGGTCGAGGCTGAAGACGGCGATACCACCGGAATGGGAATCCAGTTCGGTGGTTTGCGCGCTCGCGACGTCTGGGCGCTCAACAAGTTCTTCGAGAAGACCGCCGAGCCGTAGGTCGCTGCCAATATGCTGACCCCATCCACCCGCCGACTTTCGGGTGTCGTGGCGTGTGGATTCGCGTTCGCTTGCGTGTGGCCGGCTCGCCTCGTCGCCGCGCCTTCGCCTCCGCCGCCTCCCGAGCGCTCGCCCATCGCCGTCTTCTGGATGGGCGAAGACGACGGCTCGCTGGGTGCGCGCCTCGTCGAGGACGTGAACGGTGCCTTGTCGCGCAAGACGAGCGCACGCCCCATCGACAACGCCGACGATCGACGCGCGCTGTCCGAAGGGGGACCGAGCGCCCGCGTGACGGTGAAGATGCGCGAGGCCGAAGCGCTGCTCGCGCGGGGCAAGGCCGCCGACGCCGCGCTGCTGTTCGAGGCCGCCGAGACGCAGCTCTTCGCCGATGTCCCGTTCGAGTCCATGCGCGCGCGCCTCGCCGAGCTCGAGCGCGGGCTCCTCGCTGCGTACGACCAGCTGGGTCGCAGCGTCGATGCTGCACGCGCCGCGGATCGCCTGCAGATGGCGCCTGGCTCGGTCGACGACGTGCGCGTTTTGTTCGAGCGCCACGCCACGCCGCTGCGTCAGGGTGCCGCGCTCCCTCCCGTCGAGATCGTGTCGCAGCCGCCCGGCGCGCAGGTCTTCCGTGATCTGCAACCGGTCGGTGTCACGCCGATGATGGTGGACGGCGGAGATCGCACCGTGGACTTCGTCGACATCGAGGCGCCTGGCTTCCGTCGCGCGCACGTCGCGCTCGGGATGGGTGGCCGCGTCGAGGTCGCGCTGGCCCGGGAAGATCGCCTGGGTGTGTTCGTAGATCACATTCGTGACCAATCTCCCGATGCGCCGCCCGCCGAGGTGGCCGCGCTCGGTAAGCGGGTCGGTGCAGCGCGCGTGCTGGCGATCCTACCCGATGGCCCGCGCAAGGTGCTCGCGCGGTGGTTGGACGTGAATACCGCCACCTGGACGTCCGCGACGCTGCGCGTCGACAACGCGGGACAGGGCGCGATGGAGCGTCTAGCCGGCTACGTCACGTCCAGCGAAGGGGTCGGCACTGGTGCGGCCTTGCCACAGCCCGTCGCGGCGGTGCCGCCACCGACCAAGAAGAAGCTCGGCATCTGGGGCAAGTGGTACACGTGGGTAGCCGCTGGTGGCGTGGTCGCGCTCGTCGTGGGCCTCCTAATCGCCCAGAACGTCGGCGACGACAAGCTGACCATCAAGTCCCGCCGCTGATCCGCGGCGCTACTTCTCGCTGAACGGCGGCGGCAAGATAGGCGGTCGTTCCATTGCCCGCTGCGAACGCTGCAGCTCGATCTCGCTCATCAGCACGGCCGGCGCCACCGTCGAGACGGGCACGAAGCCAGACTCCGCGCCGCAGAATCCGTTGAACACGCCTTCGGTATCAGAGGTCGCGATGATCTTCGACACCGTGGTGAGCGGCGTGCCCACCATCTCGACGCCACGCACTAACGTCTCCTCGCCCGTCTTCGCGTCCACCCGGTAGACGAGCCGCGGCTGGCCCTTGAAGGCCTGGTACCCGTAGTTCGACGTGTTGGTGGAGCCGCCCGCGATGTCGCGAATGATGAGGCCGAACGGCTTGTTCTGCTTGCGCACCTCGTCGAGCAACATCTTCTTCAGCTCGTCGATGGGATACTTTTTCGTCGACTTCACGAACAGGTTGCCCATGCGGCCCATCGGATTGTTGGCCGCCTCGGCACGGCCGTGACCGTTCGAACGCATCGAGCCGACGATCGGCGTTCGCGACTTGAGATAATCGCGCATGATGCCGTTCTCGATGAGCGTGACGGAGCGCGCCGCGACCGCCTCGTCGTCCATCGTGTACCAGCCGTTGAGCGCGGTCTTGCCGATGATGCGCGCGGTTGGATCGTCGATCACCGAGAGGAACGTAGGCATCACCTTCTTGCCCACCTGGCCCTTGAAGGTGCGGCCTTCCTTCTCGTCGTTCTGTCTCTCGCCCTCGAGTCGATGCCCCACCGTCTCGTGGAAGAACACCCCCGCGGCCTCCTCCATGAGGAGCGCCGGCCCGGTGTAGGGATCGATGACCGGCGCATCGCGCAGCTGACCGAGCTCGCGCGCCAACGTCTCCACCATCTCGCCGATGCGCGCGTCGTCGGGCAAGCCATCGGGCTTGCGTGCGTAGAACACCTTGTCGTGTTGCAGCAGCATGCCGTCCTTCGCGCGGGTCAACGCCGAGAGGTGCACGCCGTAGATGAGGCGGTCCGAGACCACCGTCGAGCCCTCCGACGTGACGAGGTGGCGCAGCACGCGGTCCATACTGAACTGCACCGTGGCCTCGACGAGCTGCGGGTGCTTGCGGAAGGCAAGCGAGCTCTTCCGCGCGCGCTCGGCCAACGCGTCCTCGTCCCACTCGATGGTGGTGATGGGCTCGAGCGACGTGATCGGCTTCTCCTTCGAAAAGCTGGGCAACGACTCGTCCTCGACGACGCTGGTGGCGAGACGGCCGCGCTTCTTCGCGTAGTCGGCGAGCGCGCGCTTGTACTTCACATCGGTGAGTAGCCACAGCGTGGTGCGCAGCGCGGCAGGGTCATCGTCGAGTGTGGCCTGCGTGGGTGGATCCCAGCTCTCCGGATCGGACAGATCGAACACTTCGTGCTCGGAGGTGGTGTTGTCGAGCTGATAGCTCCCGACGCGTACCTCCACGTGCGCCTGGCGCCCGTGCTCCCTCTCGCGCGCCACCACCGCACCGAGGCGCGCGGTCACCTGGCGCTCGTCGTAATCGCGCACCGCGTAGGCGATGAAGTACGGCGCCTCGTAGTTCTTCATGCGCAGCTTGGTCATCGCCCGCTGCAGCTCTTTCTTCATCGCGGCGAGCGTGGACTGCACGGTCGCTTCGGTCGGACCCGGCGCCAGCGCGAAGGCGGGCGTGCCACACACGAGGAAGCCGCAGATCAGTGGGCAGATCAGTGGGACGAGCAGCCGAGCAGACGCCACAGAGGAAGAAAGCCGCATGGGCGGCGACTGTAGCTCAGGTGTCGGTCTTCGAGCACTTGCTGCGCGCCGCGCAGCCCTTCGGACACACGTCGCCCTCGTAGACCAGCGCGTCGCCCGTTCGACAGCTCGGCAACAGGGCCTGACACCTGTCGCCGCTTGTGGGTCGGGTGCACAGGGCAAGGCCGGGGACGCACGCGACGAAGTGATCGTTGCAAGACTGATTGTCGCACGGCAGGTCGCCGCTCCGGACGGCGTGACACGCGAGCTGTGCATCGCAAGCGCCGTCTTGCGCGATCTCGCGACAGCCGTCGCCCGTCACCCCGGCGCCGCGCAGATCGATCGCCTGGTGAAGGTCCGGCCCGGCATCTACCGGCACGTCGAGCGAGCGATCACATGCCCCAGCGAAGGGCAGAGCCACGAGCATCCATACGGCGAGCCACCTACGCAGTCGCATGGGCCTGGCGGGCAGCAAGCCACGTGCCGCGGAGCACCTCACGCCGTTTCGGTGGCTTGATGCGATGCCGCTATGCGTCAGGCGCCGGAAAACCACGATCGCGAACGACGATCGTGCATTTATCCACGGTGCGTCACGGACTCAGCCACTGATCGGACAGCCAGGTGAGCTCCGACCCACAGCCGCGAAGCTCGGCGTCGATGCGCGCCACCAGACGTTCCACGCGCGCGGGAACCCGACCTCCGTACGCCCGGCTATGCAGCACCCAGTTGGAGACGTTGTAGTGATGAAGCAGCGCGTAAAACCGATGGCCAGCGAATTGATGCAGCGCTGCTGCCGCTGCGTCGATGCCCTGGCAGCGCACGAGCTGCGTTGCCACGTCGAACAACAATTGGCGGAGCTCGGCGAACGCACGCGCTGGATCATCCGCCAGCTCCTCCAGCAGCTTCGTGAAGGCGCGCGCCGACAGCCCGGCGTCGGCAGCCACGTCGGAGAGCGCCGGCACCTGGCTTTGCAACATCTCGGCGTCTGGGGCATCGCGCAGCAGGTGGCCGATCAGGTACAGATCGAAGGCGCTCGCAACCGACTCGCCGAGCAGCATGCCATCGACGGTGGCGCCAGTGTCACCGAGTGACTTGCGCGCCGCATGGTGCCACGCGACGTGCGCCACCACATCCGCGGGCAAGCTGCTGCCGACCAAGACGTCCGCGTTGTCGTCGGGGTTCCAGAACGACAGGTTCAGCAACAGCGCGCGACCCGCCGAGGTCTTCGGGCCAATGCGAAACGAATAGCCATCCCGGCGCAGCAGCTCCGCGAGCTTGGGATAGTACGCATCGTCGCGGAGCTCGCGCGCACCGGTGACGCGCAGCGCATCGAGCGTCACCTTGCGAAAAGCAAGCATCAGGCCTTGAGGCGGCCTGCCTTCTCGAGCTCGACGAGCTCGGCATGGCCCCCTTCGAGCGTGCCTTCGATGAAGACCATCGGAAACGTCGGAAAGTGCGCCCACAGCTTGATCGCGAGGCGCTGCTTCCACTGCGACAAGTAGCTGCCGTACTCGAGGTAGGTGTACTTCGCGCCCGCACGCTCGAGAAGCTGACGCGACTTCTTCACGAACGGATTCTGCGCCATGCCGACGAGGACGATGTGATCGCGCGCGACCGCGGCGGCGACCTGCTCGATGACATCGCGGTGCATCTTCGCGACGTACGCGCGAGCGGAGCTGGAGATTTTTTCGGGAGCCAGAGTCGTGATGTCCATCGCGCGGACTCTACGGCTGGACGGCGCGCGTAAACAAGCCGATCAAGCGCTCCCGGCTGGTGGCAGCGTTCGCCTTCTCGTCCCGCGCCTGACGCAAGAAGGCCTCGACGGCGCCTACGCGATCGAGGGCATCGTCGGTGACGGGATCCACCCCGCGCCGGTATGCGCCGAGCACCACGAGATCGCGTTGCCGCTCGTAGGTGGAGAGGATCTGCCGCACGCGCGCCGCGGCCGCGCGTTGTGGGGCATCGATGATGTCGTCCATCACGCGCGAGAGGCTGCGCACGACGTCGACGGCAGGCCAATGTCCGCGAGAGGCGAGCTCGCGCGACAGCACCACGTGCCCATCGAGGATCGCGCGCACCTCATCCGCGATCGGGTCGTCGAGATCGTCTGTGTTGGTGAGCACGGTATACACGGCGGTGATGGAGCCCTTGGCCGACTGACCGCTGCGCTCGAGCAGGCGAGGCAGGAGCGCGAACACCGACGGCGGAAAACCTTGGCGCGCGGGCGGCTCACCGGCGGCGAGCCCCACCTCGCGTTGCGCTCGGGCCACGCGGGTCAACGAGTCGAGCAGGAGGAGCACGCGCTTGCCCTGCTCACGGAAGTACTCGGCGATGGCCGTGGCACCGAGCGCCGACTTGAGGCGCAGCAGCGGTGCAGCGTCAGAGGTCGCGCAGATGCAGACGGAGCGCTTGCGGCTCTCGTCGTCGAGCTGGGTCTCGAGGAAGTCACGCACTTCTCGGCCACGCTCGCCGACGAGACCGATGACGATCACCTCGGCCTCGGCGAACCGAGCGATCTGTCCAAGCAGCGTGGACTTGCCAACCCCCGATGGTGCAAACACGCCGAGGCGTTGTCCTTCACCGACGGTGAGCATGGAATCGATCGCGCGCACGCCAGTAGGAAGAGCCCGCGTGATGCGTTGGCGCGACAGCGGGTCGGGCGCCGCGCGCTCGACAGCCCACCACTGCAAGCCCTCGGGCCCGAGTGGACCCAGTCCGTCGATCGGCTCGCCGAGCCCATCGACCACGCGCCCGAGCAGGCTGGGGCCGCAGCGAATGGCAAACGGGCGCCCCGTGGGACGAACCACCGAGTCGGGGCCCACGCCATCGGCGTTGTTGAGCGGAAGCAGCACCACTTCCTCACCTTGGAAACCGACCACCTCGGCGAGCAGCGGACCGCCGCGCGCACGGTCGATGATCACCAGCTCGCCCACGCGGGCGCCCGGTGCGGTGGCGCGAATGACGAGACCGATGAGCTCGGTGACCCGACCGGCCACCACGGCTCCGCGCGTGCGATCGAGTACTTTCAATGCGTCGTCGAGGGAGACCTTGCTCACGACTGCTCGCCTCGCAGGGCGCGCTCGATCGCGTCGAGCTGCACGGACAGCCGCGCATCCACCACGCCGAGCTCGCTCTCGAACGTGCAGTCACCGCGCGCGACCTTCGCATCCGCCTCGAAGAGCAACGCACCGAGCGAGGCACAACGCTCGAGCAGCCGGGGGCGACCACGCTCGAGCAGCTCCAGATCATCGGGGTGGCAGCGCAGCCGCAGCGCCCGGGGCTCGCCGGCGTGGCGCAGTGCCTCTGCCGCGAGATCCACCACCGCCTCCGGCGTGAGCGACAGCGTGCGGCCCAACAACTTCTCCGCGATGCGCACCGCGAGGCCACGCAGCTCGGCGGTGGCTTCTCGTCGGCTGCGCGCCATCTCTGCGCGGGCCGAGACCAAGAGCTCGGTGACGGCCGAGAGCCCACGCTCGCGGCCCTCGTTGGTGGCGTCGACGAGCGCTCGCGCCGCGCCTTGTCGCGCCTCGTCCGTGATCGCAGTCGCGTGGCGCTGCGCCTCGACCACGATCGCCTCGGCGGAGGCCAGCGCGGAGAACCGCTCGCCAGGAACGATGCGGCGTGCCTTTTCTGCGGCCTCGCCTCGCACCAGGCGGGCGCGAATCATGTGCGCGCCGTGTCGGCGGTGGAGATCTCGTTCTCGATCTCGTCGCGACCGGCGCCGGGCAACGCAGGAAAGCGCCTGGCGAGCATGGGGCCGAGCTCGCGCAGTGCCTCCACGATGCCTTCTCCGCACGCCCCGCGACGAAACGCGATCGACATGCGACGGTTCGCTTCCTTCCAGAAGGACGAGTGGGCTGGCTCGCCGACGCCGCTGTCACCGACGATGCAATAGCGACGATCCTGAACGGCCACGTAGATGAGCACGCCGTTGCGCCGTTCGGTGAGGTGCACACCCAGCTCGGTGAGGAGCTGCACGGCGCGCGTGTACGGATCGGCTTCCCGACAGTGGGCTTCGACGTGCACCTTGAGCTCGCTCGTGGTGTAGAGCTCGGCCACGCGCACTGCCTCGATGATCGCTTGCTGCTCCCGAGGATGGAGCAAGCGATCGAGGATTCTCGCGCGGGTGGGTACGGGTGACGGCGTCATCGAGGGTAGCAAAGGCCCATTATAAGCAGAACCTCGCTCGACTCACGCTTGTTGCAGGGCACGCCACAGCGCCGCGCGATCGGCGTCGTCTATCACGCTGGAGCTCGCGCTGGAGCTCGCGACCAAGCTGATCGAGCCGAGCGCGCGGGGGAGCCGCTGGGCCAGGCGACGCGCGCGGTCGCCGAGTGGTTCGGCCAACGGTGCGAGCCAGCCGCACCCCACACGCTGGAAGAACACCGTACCGGTCTCGCCTTGCTGCGGCTCCGGCCCCGATCGGAACAGCGCGCGCTGCGCAGCCTTCACCTCTTCGGCGCTGACACCCGGCGGGATCGCGCGGACCTCGGCCGCGAGCGCCGAAGCCTCGGGCTCACCGAGGCGAGCGAGCAGCTGCGCGAGCGCACTCCGCGGCGCACCCGTGAAGGCCACCGCCACCCGGCGACGACCGATGAAGACCAGCACCGCGAGCAAGCGTTCCGGGCTGCCACCCACCAGCTGGTCGAGGGTCGCCGCGGCCCGCGCTGTCGATGGTG
The DNA here is from genome assembly GCA_043741435.1 of Myxococcales bacterium. Taxonomy (GTDB): domain Bacteria; phylum Myxococcota_A; class Polyangia; order Palsa-1104; family Palsa-1104; genus JBDTCO01. Next base: position 11,337 of record JAYUBF010000230.1, on the reverse strand, counting down.
CGGCATTCCCACGCGGCTCCATGTCGACCAAGCGCCCATACGCGCTGCACTCGAGCCAGCGACGTGCTGCAGCGGACCGACTGAGGGGTGGCGTGCGATACCAGCTCGGATGGATGCGATCCACGTGCGCCGGCCGACTGGCCGCGAGGGCCGCCTCTTCCCGCGCGCGCTCGGCGGGATCGCTCAACACCTGGAGCATCTGCTGCGCCGCCGGTGAGCGAAAGCGAGCGGACGCACCGACGGGCCCGAGCAGGCGCAACGCGGCCAGCACGCGACCGCGCTCGATCATCGAGAGCTCACCCAGCAAGGCGTCGCGCGAGATCACGACGTGCCGTTTGGGGGTGCGCCTCGTCGCGCGGAACGCAATCGCCAGCGCTCGACACGACCCGCCTCTCCCTTCGGCAAGGAGTCGACGAACTCGACGACGCGCGGATACTTGTACGGTGCGATCTCCGCCTTCACGTACTCCATGAGCGCGGTGGCGAGGCTCGGCGTGGCCGTGTGACCGACGTTGGGCACCACGAACGCATGGGGTTGCGGAAGCCCGTGTTCGTCCTCCCCCTCGATCACCGCGCACTCCCAGACCGCAGGATGGCCGAGCAGGGTTTGCTCCACTTCTTCGGGGGAGACCCAGCGGCCACCGACCTTGAACAAGTCATCGTCGCGCCCGCAGTAGAAATAGTAGCCGTCTTTGTCGACGAGGAAGCGATCGCCGAGCCTCAACCATCCATCCTTCGCCGCGAGAGACGCTGGCGAGAGGCGCGGCAAGGCGATGGTGTCGATCAGGGTGTCATGGGCGTCCGGATCCACCACCGGCGACGCGGTGGCCTCGGTGCAGTGGAAGTAGCCGCTCGCGACGGTGGCCCCGCGCAGCTCGAGCAGGCCGATCTCCTCGGACGCGAGCACGTGACCATCACCGTCGACGATCCGTGCCTCGACTCCGGACAGCGGCTGGCCTACCGACGCCTGCCGGATCTTGCCGACGCGGTTGGACATCACGAAGTGCAGGGCCTCGGTCACACCGAAGCCGTGGAGTGGCGCGATGCCGAACGTCGCCTCCACGCGCGTCGCGAGCGCCGCGGGCAGTCCTTCCGCGCCGGACACCGCATGACGCACCGACTGGAAGCAGTTGGCGCGATGCGTGGCAAAGGCTGCGTGATCTTGCACCATCTGCGCGTACAGCGACGGTGAAGCCGCGAAGATGGTGGGTCGAAAGGCGGTCATCACGTCGAACAAGGTTCGAGGTCGCGGCCTCGCAGGCAACAAGTAGCTCGAGGCACCGACCGACAACGGGAACAACAACGCGAGGCCGAGCCCATAGGCCGTGCTGAGCTTCGCTGCCGACAGGACGCGATCGTCGGGCCCCATGCCGAGCACCTCGATCGCGTACGCTGCGCAAGCAGCCTCGACAGAGCGGCGACCGTGCGCGACACCGCGCGGCGTGCGACCTGCACCGGCGCTGTACAGCACCAACGCTGGCGCGTTCTCGGGCACCGAGACCGGTGCGGAGGTCGGATCTGCCGCGCGCACGAGCGCGTGGTAATCGCGCTGGCCGGCGCGGGCGCCCCCGACGGCGATCACCTCGCGCAACGTGGGCACCTCGGTGCGGATCAGGTCGACCGCGGCCGCGAGGTCGGCGCTCACCACCACCGCGGCCGCGCCACAGTTCACCAGCACCGCGCGCAGCTCGCTCGGGCGCATCAAGATATTGACCGGCACCGCGATGGCGCCGATGCGGATCACCCCGAGCAGCGCGGCGCCGAGCTCCATCGAGTCGTGCAACATGAGCGCGACCGTGTCGCCCGGGACGATGCCGAGGCCGGCGAGCGCTGCGCCGGCGCGCGTGGTTTCGTCGGCCAGCGTCGCGTACGACCAGACCCTTTTGGGCTCGCGGAAGGCGACCCGGGGACCAAAACCGCGGTGCAGTGCACCATCGAGCAACGAGGTGGCGAGGTTTTCGGGCAACGATTCAGCATACCAGGGGAGCCCGGCTGCTCGGAACAGATATAGGATCTGGAACATGCGGAGGCGCGCGTGCGAGTAATCGGCGGATCTCTGTCGGGCCGACGCATCGATGCACCAGCCGGGAACGCCACGCGGCCGACCAGCGATCGCATCCGTGAAGCCATCTTCAATCGGCTCGCGCACGGCGCCTTCGATCGGGGCCTTGGGCTGGACGGCGATCCGCTGAGCGGCGTGGTGCTAGATCTGTTCGCGGGCTCGGGTGGCCTCGGCATCGAGGCCTTGTCACGCGGCGCCGCGCAATGCGACTTTGTCGATCTTTCCGTCGCTGCCAGCACGGTCATCAAGCGAAACCTCGACACGCTGGGCATCTCGGACCGCGGCCAGATCCGCAAGGTGCCCGCCGACGCGTTCCTGCGTCGCTGCGAGACGCGTTACGACCTGGTCTTCGCCGATCCACCCTACGCCGACGCGGGGCCTGCGCTCGATCGCGTGCTCGCGCTGCTGGTCGAGCGTTCGCTGCTGCAACCGACGGCGCTGCTCGTCGTCGAGCACGGCCCGGATCCTTCGCCCAAGGCCGCGCGCGGCGAACAAGCAGGCCTGCAGCTCCTCGACCAGCGTCGCTATGGGCAAACCCTGGTGTCTTTTTTGTCGTGTGGGCAGGCGCGCACATCGTGATAATCAGCTGAGCGCATGGGCAGCCTCGCCATCTATCCCGGCTCCTTCGACCCGATCACGAATGGGCATCTCGATATCCTGATGCGCGCGCTCGCGATCTTCGATCGCGTGGTGGTCGCAATCGCCAACAACGTGCGCAAAGCGCACACCTTCACCGTCGACGAACGCCGACAGCAGATCCTCGACGCCATCAAAGGCGACCCGCGCGTCGAGGTGGACGCGTTCGAAGGCTTGCTCGTCGACTACGTGCAGCGTCGAGGCTCGCGCGTCGTCGTGCGAGGCCTGCGCGCCCTTGCCGACTTCGAGTACGAATTCCAGCTTGCGCACATGAACCGGCGACTGGGCGTCGACATCGACACCGTGTTTCTGATGACCAGCGAAAAGGACTTCTACGTTTCTTCATCGCTGGTGAAAGAGGTGGCGCAGTTCGGTGGCGACGTGAAGGGCCTGGTGCCACCCGGCGTCGAAGCCGCGCTGATGAAGCGTTTGCGTAGCAAGTGAGGCTCGTACATTGACATTTTCGGTGAAGATCTCCGAACGCATCGCACGCCTCAAACCATCGCTGACGCTCGCAGTCTCGGCCCGCGCGGACAAGCTCAAGCGCGAAGGCGTAGACGTCGTCGCCTTCGGCGTAGGCGAGCCGGACTTCGAGACGCCCGCGTTCGTGCGCGACGAGATCCGATCGCAGCTGCTCGACGCGAAGGGCCTCGGCAAATACACCGCGGTGCCGGGCACGCCCGAGCTGCGCGGCGCCGTCGCTGCCGAGCTGTCGGCGGTGCATGGGTTCGCGATCGCACCCGAGGCCGTCATCATCTCGGCCGGCGCCAAGCACTCGCTCTACAACTTGTTCATGTCGTTGCTCGACGCCGGCGACGAGGTCATCGTGCCCACGCCGGCGTGGGTCAGCTACGCCGATCTGGTGCAGATGGCCGATGGCAAGGCGGTGCTGTTGCCCACCGTCGCGGCGCGCGACTATCAGATCGACGCCGCCGCGCTCGAGCAGCTCATCACGCCGCGCACGCGCGCGGTGCTGCTGAACTCACCGTGCAATCCTACGGGTGCCGTCTACACCGAGGCCACGCTGCGTGCGGTGGGCGAGGTGTTGCTGCGCCACCCGAACGTGCTCGTCATCACCGACGACATTTATCGCAAGCTCGTCTACGGCGTGGCGTGGACGTCGATCTTCCAGGTGTGCCCAGCGCTGGCCCCGCGCGCGGTGCTGATCGACGGCGTGTCGAAGACGTACGCCATGACCGGCTGGCGTATCGGCTACTGCGCGGGTCCGTTGGCGCTGGTGAAGGCGATGTCTACCCTGCAAGGCCAATCCACCACCAACGCAGCGACGGTGGCACAAGCCGCAGCCGTGGTCGCGTTGCGCGGTGCACCCAAGTCCGCGGGCGACCCCATCGAGGCCATGCGCGTCGAGTTCGACAAGCGACGCCTCGCGATGCTGGCCGGTCTGCGCGACATACCCGGTGTGGTCGTGCAAGAGCCGCGCGGTGCGTTCTACTGCTTCCCCGACCTCTCTGCGTTCATCGCACTGCATGGGGGCACCCACGCGTCACGCGCGATCGCCGACGACGTGGCACTCGCCGACTACCTGCTCGACGAAGCGCGCGTGGCGCTGGTGCCGGGCTCGGGCTTCTTCGCCCCGGGCTTCGCGCGACTGTCGTACGCGACCTCGATGGAGCGTATCGAGGAAGGTCTGCGTCGCATCAAGACCGCGCTGAGAAAGCTGCGCGGGTAGTCGCAAGGATGGTCTGCACGCAACCCGCCATCGTCATCCACAAGCACGAGGCACGTCTCGAGCTGCGCTGCCGCGAAGAGGTCCGCAGCTACCAGGTCACCTTCGGCGCCGAGCCCCTCGGCACCAAGCAGAAGCGCGGCGACGAACGTACGCCCGAGGGCCACTACAGCATCAGTGCCAAATCACGCGACGCGCGCTTCCACCGCTTCCTCAAGATCTCGTATCCGAACAAGACCGATCGCGCACGCGCGGCTCGCACGGGCGTGGATCCAGGTGGTGGGATCGGCATTCATGGCGTGCGCGCATCGCTGGCCGGAATCGCCAAGTTGTTCATCCGCAGCGCTGGTGCATTGTCGTCACGCGCCTGGGGCCCCACCGACGGTTGCATCGGTATGATCAACGAGGATGTGGAGACCGTCTTCGACGCGGTCCCCGTCGGCACCTCGGTGACTATCGAGCCGTGACGGCGTTCTTGCGGCCGGCACGCACGACGAACACCGCGACTTCGGCTGGCGCGCCGGCGCGCACCGGCACCGACGAGGCGCCCACACCGCAGTTCACGTAGAGCCGCAGATCGTCGACGTCGTAGAAGCCCTTCAGATAGGGTGACCCCAGGCGACGGAACAGGTGCTCCGTGACCTTCGGAATGTGCACGTGGCCGCCATGCGTGTGCCCGGCGAGGGCGAGCCCTGCGCCGTAGCTGGCCGCGCGATCGGCGAGGGACGGCACGTGCGTGAGCACGATCCGGCTGCGCTCGTCTTTGGTGCCCGCGAAGGCGCGCTTCACGTCGGAGTGGCCGGTGACCGCATCATCGATGCCCACGAGTTCGAGGGGGCTGTTGTTGACCCACAGGGTGGTGTTTTCGTTCTTGAGGACACCGATGCCGTTCTTGGTGAGCGCTTTGTAGACGCCCTGTGGATCGGTCCAGTAGTCGTGGTTGCCGAGCACCGCGTAGGTCTCGATCTTCACCGTGGACAAGATCTCGGCGAGCGCGCCGACGAACTTGGGGCTGTAGCAAACGAAGTCGCCCGTGAGGAACAGCAGATGAGGGCGTGCTGCCTGCGCGAGCTCGAGCGCACGGAGGATGCGCTTGTGCGGCGTGAGCATGCCCACGTGCAGATCGGTCACGTGCGCGATCTTGATGCCGTCGTGAGCGGGATCTAGCCCGGGCACCACGACCTCGCGCTCGATGAGGCGCGGCCCGCCCCAGATCCAGCGGGAGCGACCCGGCTCTGCGCTCCGCACGGCCTGATGGGCGCGGGTCATTGTCCGTTCAGCGTACCATGCCGGTCGCTCAGGCGTTCTTGAACGCCGCCATCACGTCGGTGAGGAGCTTCACGGCTTCACCGTGCGGACGCTGGAAGGCGTTGCGCCCCATGATCGACCCGAAACCACCACCGGCGGCGATCTCTTTGATCTCGGCGAGCAGCGCGGGGGTGTCCTTGGCCTCGCCGCCGGAGAAGATGACGATGCGCTTCCCGGCGAAGCACGACTGCACGACGTGCTTCACGCGATCGGTCAGCGTCTTGGTCGGGATGCCGTACTTCTCGAACACCTTCTTGGCCTCGTCCTGGTAGACGACGTCCTTCGGCGGCTTGACCTTCACGATGTGCGCGCCGAGCTGGCAGGAGATCTGCGCGGCGTACGCCGTCACGTCGATCGCCTGTTCTCCTTCCTTCGCCATGCCGGTGCCGCGTGGGTAGGCCCATAGCACCGTCGGGAGGCCGTGCTCTTTCGCCTCGAGGATGAGCTCACGGAGCTGCTCGTACTGCGTGTTGCGAGCGCCCGAGCCCGGATAGATCGTGAAGCCGATGGCCGAGCAACCGAGGCGCAGCGCATCCTTCACCGAGCCGGTCAGCGCCGAGCAGGGCTCGACTTTGGCGAGCGAGTCGGAGTTGTTGAGCTTGAGGATGAGCGGAATGCGTCCGGCAAACTTCGCCGCGCCCGCCTCGAGAAAGCCGAGCGGAGCCGCGTAGGCATTGCAGCCGGAATCGATGGCGAGCTGGAAGTGGTAGTCGGGATCGTAGCCCGCCGGATTCGGCTGGAACGAACGCGCCGGGCCATGCTCGAAGCCCTGGTCGACGGGGAGGATCACCATCTTGCCAGTGCCGGCGAGCGTGCCGGTGTTCATCAGGCGCGCGAGATTGGTGAGCACGCCAGGGTTGTCGGAGGCGTACCAAGAAAGGATCTGACGGACGCGTTCGGTCGACATCCGGGAAATGTATTCGATCGACGAAGCAGCGGTCGCAAAATTTCCCAGTGGGCTTGCCTCCTTGCCCTCCGACGCACTTGACCGGGTCGACCGCCGTCGCTAGCGTGCCGCCCCATGCAAAGGATCTTGCGCGGCGCCATCGTCGGCTTCGGCTTCATCGCCGAGAAGGGCCACCTCCCCGCGTACCGAGCCGCGACAGATTATCGCTTCGAGATCGTCGCGGTCGCAGATGGTTGTGTCGCACGCCGCACCCTCGCCCAAAAGCTGATCCCGGGGGTGCGCACCTACACCGATGCCGCCGCGCTCATTGCTGCCGAGGCCGGCCAGGTCGAATTCCTCGACATCGCCACGCCGCCGTCCGAGCACGCGTCCATCGCGCAGCTCGCGATGTCGTCCGGACTCCACGTGCTCTGCGAGAAGCCACTCACCACCACCGTTGCCGATGCCGACGCGCTCATCGCCATGGCGCGCGTCTCGCGTTGTGTGTTGTTCCCGTCACACAACTATCGGCACGCTCCGGTGGTGCACACCGTTCGCGGGTTGCTCGACGAAGGCGCCATCGGCACTGTGCACCAGGTCCACCTGCAGACCTTCCGCAGCACGCACGCGCGCGGTGTCGCCGATTGGCGTCCCGACTGGCGTCGCGAGCACCGTTGGGCCGGCGGTGGCATCGCCATGGACCACGGCAGCCACACCTTCTACCTCGCGTTCGACTGGCTCGGCAGCTATCCGATCGCACTGTCGGCGACGATGGCCACCAGCACCGGGATGGACACCGAGGACACCTTGTCCTGCCAGGTGCGCTTCCCCACCGGCACCGCCATCGCGAGCCTCACGTGGCGCGCGGGCATTCGCCGCGTGACCTACGCACTGCACGGCGATCGCGGCGCCATCCTCGTCAGCGATGACGAGCTCGAGGTGGTACGTCATCGCAATGGTGCCACCGAGACGCAGCGTCTCTCGGTGAAGTCGGATTGGGTCGACGCCAGCCACGCGGAGTGGTTCGTGTCGCTGTTCAATCGCTTCGGTCAGTCTATCGAACACGACGAGTACGTCGGCAAGGACACCCTCGACGCCCTCGAGTGCGTACGCCTCATCCAGGCCGCGTACCAGTCGGCTGCGCGCGCGGGTCGCGAGGTCCTGCTCGAGCGCGAGGTCGTCAGCACCAAGGCCTCGCCCCTTCGCGTCGTCGGCTAGCGCACGCTCTGGTACAGTCCGGCCCGATGGCACAGTTCCTCCCGAAGCTCCTCGTCCTTCTCTTATTGCCACTGGTATTGCCACTGGCGTTGCCGGTCGTGTGCGCGGTCGCAATCGCGCAGACCACACCGACGGCAGCGCCCGCCGGTGGCGACGACGCCGTTCGCTTCAAGATCCAAGCAGGCGGTCGCGACCTGTACAAGATCGCCATCCCGATCCCGATCGGTGGCGACAAGACCTCGGCCACGCAGGCGGCGGCGCAGCTGAACAACGACCTGTCTCTGTCCGGCTTCTTCAAGATCATCGACTCGTCGGCGACGCTGGCGAACCTCCAAGCCGAAGGCCTCACGATCAACGCGCCGGATTGGCGCAATGTGGGTGCCGAGGGCGTAGTGAAGGGTCGCTTCACGCAGATGGGCGGTGACGTGAAGGTCGAGTTTCGTCTGTACGAGGTCAGCCGCGGCGACCAGCCCGTGCTCTCGAAGGACTATCGCGCGCCAGCCAATGGCCTGCGTGGCGTGATCCACTCCTGGGCTGGTGAGATCGTTCGCTACTACACGAACGAGGACCCGTTCTTCAACTCGCGCATCGTGTTCTCCGCGGGCATCGCGAAGATGCGACGCGATCTGTTCATGATGGATTGGGACGGCGCCGGTGTGTACGGCATCACCAAGAGCTCCCAGAACATCTTGCCATCGTGGTCGCCCAACGCCTCCGAGGTCGCGTTCACCTCGTACCTCGCGGGCAAGCCCGACCTGTACTCGATGCCCTCGAACGGCGGCAAGCCGCGCGTCATCTCGTCGCGACCCGGCCTCAACATGGGCGCGGCCTATTCGCCGGACGGTAGCAAGATCGCAGCGACACTCTCGCAAGACGGCAACTCCGAGATCTACCTGCTCTCGCGGGACGGAGCGATCATCAAGCGCCTCACCAGCAACACCTTCATCGACACGTCGCCATCGTGGTCGCCGGATGGCAATCGCATCGCCTTCGTCTCCGATCGCTTCGGCTCACCGCAGATTTGGACGATGAACGCGGATGGCTCCAACCAGCAGCGGCTCTCGCGCCGTGGCAACTACAACCAGACGCCTCGCTGGTCGCCGCGCAAGGATCAGCCGCTCATCGCCTTTACCGCGCGCGACGAGAAGTACAACTACGACATCTTCACGCTCAACGCCGACACCGGCGAGGTGGTCCGCATCACCGAAGGTCACGGCTCCAACCAGAACCCGAGCTGGGCGCCCAACGGTCGCGCGATTGCGTACGAGAGCTCGCGCGGCGGAATCTGGATCTCCACGTTCGACGGTCGCACCGAGCGTCAGGTCTTCAAAGGCGCGGCGTCATCGCCCTCGTGGAGCCCTCTGCTCGGCCACTGAGCATGAAGCTCGCGGCGCCAAAGGGCATGCGGCTTGCCGCTATCGATTGCGGTACCAACACGGTGCTGCTCACCATCGCCGAGGCGGTCGCGGGCGCGCTCAATCCCATCGTCGAGCACGCGGAGATCACACGGCTCGGCGAGGGGCTCGTGAAGAGCGGCGTCCTTTCACCGGCGGCCATCGCGCGCACCGTCCAGGTCTTCGAGCGCTACACAGGTCTCGTCGCCGCGCACGACTGCGAGCGCGTGCTGGCGGTGGGCACCGAAGCGCTGCGGAGGGCGAAGAACGGGGGCGACGCCGTGCGCGAGATCGATGCGGTGCTGGCGCGGGTCAACGCACGCCTCGAGATCATCGCAGGCCAGCGCGAGGCGCAGCTCTCGTACGACGCCGTGAGGGCCAGCTTCCCGTCGCTGACCGGTCCCCGCACGGTGGTCGACATCGGCGGAGGATCGACAGAGCTGGTCGTGGGCGAGTCCGAGATCGAAGGCGTCATCAGCCTGCCCATCGGCTCCGTCGTGCTGACCGAGAGCCTCATCGCAAATGATCCGCCGACCTCCGACGAGCGCGCCGCGCTGGTGGCCACCATCGACGAGACGCTCGCGTCCGCACCGCAACTGCGCGGCACGGTCGTGGGCATCGCAGGCACCGTGACGACCTATGCCGCCATCGTGCTCGGCATGACGGACTACGATGCTGCGCGCGTGCACGGTCTACGCTTGTCACTCGCCGATCTCGAGCGTGAGGTCGAGCGCCTGGGCGTGATGCGCATCGACGACCGCAGTCGCACGCCCGGCCTACAGCCGAAGCGGGCCGACGTGATCTACGCCGGTGGCGTGATCCTGTCGCGCATTTTGCGCCGCGCGCAGGCCGATCACTGCATCGTGTCCGACCGCGGCATCCGCTGGGGGCTGCTGTACGAGGCGGTCGCGAATTGAGGCCCATCTCACAGCGCCTTCGCGGTTGCTGCTAGGCTCTGTCGATCATGACCGAGGCCGAATTCGACACCGCCGCCGCCGCCGAGCTCCACGCGCTCGAGGCCGCGCTCTCCGAGATCGATCCCGACGAGCTCGACGTCGAGCTGTCTTCGGGCGTCCTGACGCTCACCCTTGCTGACGATCAGAAAATCGTCATCAACAGCCACCGCGCCGCGGGACAGATCTGGATGGCGGCTTTTCGTACCGCGTGGCACTTCTCGCCAAAGCAATACGAGAACAAGCTGCGATGGTCGACGGAGAAAGACGAATTGCGAGGCACGTTGGCACGCGTGCTCGCCGAGCGCCTTAAACGCAGCATCGCGATCTAGCACGCGAACTCGTACAAGTCGTCGCAGGGCTGCGCGCCCCGGTTGATCGCGGTCTCGTCGAGACTCATTCCAAGTTCGCCGGGCGGATTGCCGTCATGCTGCTCACGCTTTGAACGACCTAGTCCTCGCGAGAACGTGATGCTATTGAGCGGACCCAACGACACCATGATGGTGAAGGTGCTCGCCTTTGGTTTGGCCAAGCTCGCCGACCTGGAGCGCAATCTCGGTCTGGCGCCGTTGACTCGTGTCGGGATGTGCTTCGGCACGCCGCAGTCCATGTCGCCAGAGCTCATCTATGGCAAGCCCGTCGATCAGTGGGGCGACCTCTTCGCGCTTGCCGTCGTGGCCTACGAGGTGATCGTGGGTCGCAGGCCGTGGGACGCGGCGACGTACGCCGCAGGAAGTGATGGTGGCGGTGGCCAAGACGCCGCTTCCGCACATTACGCGCGTTCATGCCCCCCTCGCCTGGCGGATCGAAGCTATCAATCGCTTCTTCCAGCGTGCGCTGAGCAAGCGTAGAGACGACCGTCCAGGCGATACCCGGCTGGCGACTCCCGCATTTCCCATGGCGCTCCTTTTTGCCCTTATCGTGGTCGCGCTGCTCGTCGCCGGAGTCGTCGGCTTCGTCATTGGGCGCGGGTAGGTGCATCGTTAACCGTAACGAGCTTCGCTTGGATCGCGTCAGGGAGCCCTTGGAACCACGGGATCGAACCAGTTGATCACCTTGCCGGTCCGGTCGAAGCGGAAGTTGCGGTTGTTTTTGTCGTAATTGCTCAATAGGTCGAGGCGGAATCAGCGTACGCCGCTGCCCGGGGAGATTGTAGAGGGGAATCTGCGGCAGCAATAGGCTTGTTCAGGACAC
>JAYUBF010000229.1:0-37985 GCA_043741435.1 Myxococcales bacterium | reverse complement strand
CTACGCTTCGCGAACGCACTCGCATGCGCCCACGCAAGACTCGCTGCCGCCTGGCGACCTCCGGCCTTGGGCGACGAGGACTTTCACCTCGGGCTGCTGTCCGAAGTTTCGGGTGCTACCTCCCTCCTCTCCGGCCAGGCTTCGCCTGGCGCACTGTGATGAATCATGAGCCGTCAACGTCAACGTCAACGTCAACGACAACGATGGAATTCAGGGACACGCGCTAGTCGAGGCCGTCGCCCGCGCAGGTGGCCACGCCGACGCCGACGATGCGACGACCCGTGGCGCCGATGATGGTGGTGAGCGCGCCGGTGGTGCCGTCGAGGAAATAGATGCCCGTGGACGGATCATCGACGCGCTCGAGGAAGATGTAGAAGTCGGAGCGCCACGCGGCGAAGCCCCACGCGCGTACTTCGCCGCTGAGCTGCGGGAGCAGCACCACCCGATCCAGTTCACCCGTCTTCTTGTCGATGCGCGCGACCCAGGGCGGCGAGATGTTGGGGAAGAAGCCCCACAGGTTGCCCACGCCATCGCCGGTCAGCTCCCCGTCGGCCTTGATACCGAGCGGGATGGTGTTCTCTAGCTTGAACGTCGTCAGGTTGATCGAGGAAAGGAAGCCGTTGGTGCCGCGTACGGGGGAGACGAACAACGTCTCGTCCACACTGCCTGGCGTGTTCTGCGCGAACGACATGCCGAAGCGAAGAAAGCCTTGCTGCTGCTCAACGATGAAGGGCGTGCCAGAGCAGCTCGCCGTCTTCGTCTGTACGCGGAACAGCGCACCGTTGCTGTAGTTCACCCAGCCGGTGCCATCGTGGGCGATGGCCATGGAGTTGGGCGTGGCCGATGTCGGCGCGGGGCAGTCGACGAAGCCCACGTCGAAGAACTGCTGCGTGACCGGGTTGAAGCGCGACAGGTTGCGGTTCTCGTCGATGGTGAAGATGAACTCGGTGCCGGCCGGGCACGTGTTGGGCCGCAGCTGCGAGAAGTCGGACGGCAGGTCGGTCGACAGATCGAAGATGGCGTCACGCGGGAGCCCAATATCCTCCGGCACCTCGAGCGCGCGTTCGGGGCAACCGGCCAACAGGAGCAGTGCCACCGCCATGAATCGCGCCATGGACGCGGTATAACACGCGCAGGATCAGCGGGAGCGCTCGGTCAAGCTATCGCGTGCGGCGGGCCGGTGTCAGACTCTTCATCCGATGTTCGTTTCAGAGCAAAGCAGCGCGTCCAGCACCAACCGCCGTCCCGCACCGCCACAGAGCCAGGAGGCCGAGGAATCGGTAATTGGTGGCGTACTCGTGCACTCGCGCGTGTTCAACGACGTGGCCGAGTTCCTCACGCCGGAGGACTTCTATCACCCGGCCTTGAAGGCCATCTTCGAGGCGATGACCGAGCTCGAGCGGGCGTCGAAACCCATCGACGCCCTCACCGTGGCCGAGCAGATGCGCGCGGTGGAGACGTTCGACAAGCTGCGCGCGTTCGGCGGCGCGGACTACTTGACCGAGCTCATGGCGAAGGTCGTCACCGTCGAGAACATCGGCTATCACGGGCGTATCGTCCGCGGGAAGGCAACGGCGAGGCGCCTCGTGCAAGCAGCCTCCGAGATCGCGGCCCGCGGCTACGGCGAGTACGGCGAGGTCGACGACTTCATAGACGACGCGCAACGCGAGATCTTCGAGATCGCGCAGCGCTCGCTGAAGAGCTCCTTCGAGCACATCAAGCCAGTCCTCAAGACCACCATCGCGGCGCTCGAGAAACGCTACGACCGCAAGCAGGCCATCACCGGTGTACCGACGAGCTATCACAAGCTCGACGAGATGACGGCCGGCTTCCAGCCCGGTGATCTCGTCATCATCGCGGCCCGCCCGTCGATGGGGAAGACCTCGCTCGTCATGAACGCGGTGCAGAACGCGGCGGTCGAGCACAAGTGTCCAGCGTTGGTCTTCTCGCTCGAAATGTCGAAGGAGTCACTCTGCGAGCGTCTCCTCTGCAGCCAAGCGCGCGTGGATTCGCGCAAGCTGCGCGGCGGCTTCCTCGAGACGCGCGACTGGGTGCAAATCACGAAGGCCGCGAGCGAGATCTCCGAGGCGCCGATCTACATCGACGACACGGGATCGCCCACGCTGCTCGAGATTCGCGCGAAGTCCCGTCGCTGGCGTTCCAACCCCAACATCTTCTCGCAGCCCGATCAGCTCGGCATGATCGTCATCGACTACCTCCAGCTCGTCCAGGGTCGCGCCAGCAAGGACGACAATCGCCAGCGGGAGATCGCCGAGATCTCGCGCGGCCTGAAAGGCCTCGCGAAGGAGCTGAAGGTGCCGATCATCGCGCTCTCGCAGCTCAACCGCTCGCTCGAGTCGCGCGCCGACAAGCGCCCGATGATGTCCGACCTCCGTGAGTCGGGCGCCATCGAGCAGGACGCCGACGTCATCGCGTTCATCTACCGCGACGAGGTCTACTCGAAGGACCAGTGCAAGGACGAGGACAAGGGCGTGGCCGAGATCATCATCGGAAAGCAGCGCAACGGGCCGACCGGCACGGTGCGCCTCGCCTTCCTCAACATGTACACGCGCTTCGAGAACCTGGCCGAAGGCCGCGGCGGCGAAAACTATTAGTGCGATCCCGCTTCGACGCAATCCTGTAGAGCGTAGCTCTACGCGGAGGCGGATTCGGTCCAGCGACGTCGGCGACTCAGATGCAGATCTCGTCGAGCTGGATGCAGTGGCTCACCGCAAAGTGACCCTGCGCCACGGACGTACTCAGATCACCCTCGAGCATCTCGAGGCCTGGGCCCGAGCTGCTCGGGGTCCTCGAGGTGATGGTCACCATCCCCATCACCTCGGAACCCCCGCCTTGGGGCGTGATGGTGACGCTCTGCATGCCGAGCGCGACCGGCAGATTCATGCTGAACGCGAATTCGATGGCGCCGGATGCGTGGGGCGTGCGGCTCGACGAGAGCCACACGCGGATGGCCTCGGGGTTGCCCCCGCAGTTGGCATAGGAGCCGGCGTCGACACCTCCGAGCCAGCCGTACAAGAGCCGGACGTCGGCCGAGATGAAGACCGCAGAATTCCCCGTCGCCAGCGCACAACTTGCGAGCGCCGCGTCTGGAGCAAAGCTCGCATCCGTCGCCGACGACAGATCGGCCGACGAGCCGCTCAACAGCGCATCGGAGTGACAGCCTGCGAGGCACACGAGCAACGCGAAGAAGTGGCGCATCGGCCGAGGCTAGCAGAACGGCAGCATCGGTTGCGCAAGATCGAGCTTTGCTTCGCCCGCGATCACGCGCTTGTACTCCTTGCGGCTCACCGAAACGTAGCGCTCGTTGCCGCCGATCTGCACCTGGGGCCCGTCCTTCAACGCGTGGCCATGCTCGTCGACGCGCAGCACCATCGTGGCCTTCTTGCCGGAGTGACAGATGGTCTTGATCTCCTCGAGATCGTCGGCCCACGCGAGGAGGTACTGGCTGCCCTCGAAGAGCTCGCCGCGGAAGTCGGTGCGCAGGCCGTAAGCCAGCACGGGCACGTTCTGGAAATCGGCCACGTCGGAGAGCTGCCACACCTGTGCCTTGCTGAGGAACTGCGCCTCGTCCACGAGCACGCAGTGCAGCGGTCCCTTCGTATCGATGTCGGCCCGCACCAGCGCGCCGAGATCGTCCTCGCGACGGAACGACAGCGCGGTGGCCGACAGCCCGATCCTCGACGACACGATCCCCTCGCCGGCGCGGGTATCGATCGCGGGCGTGAGCAGCAAGGTGCGCATGCCACGCTCGTGGTAGTTGTACGCGCTCTGCAGCAGCGTGGTCGACTTGCCCGCATTCATCGCCGAGTAATAGAAGTAAAGCTTGGCCATGGCGCGGACGATCTAGCACTGGTCTCGGCCACCACGCTACGGCGTTGGTGCGCCAGGCCGCTTCCGTCGACTACGGTCTCACGTGCATCGTTGGCGGCATTGCGTCCCGCCTTGTTTCCCGAGTTATTTCGCGGAACCTAGACTAGCCTTTGGTTCGAGGCCACGATTGGTTCGGGACAATGAAGACTGGTAGGCTCGAGAACGTGGAGTTGAGTGCGCTCATCGATATTTTGCGCCGGGAGCTCCCCGACCTGCACGCGGTCTATCTCTTCGGCTCAGCAGCGACGGGTGACCTTCGGCCCGAGAGTGACGTGGACCTGGCCGTGCTCTTGCCCAGCATCCTTCCCCCGCTGCGTCGCTGGGAGATCCAAGAAACGCTTGCGGCCACGCTGGGTCGAAACGTCGATCTGGTGGATCTGCGATCTGCGTCCACCGTGCTCAAGGCACAAATCATCACCACCGGCGTGGTGGCGTATGACCCCGCGTGGACGGAGCGCGCGTTTTTCGAGGCGACTCAGTTATCGGCCTACGCGCGTCTCCAGGAAGAGCGACGCGGCATCCTCGAGGACATCCACGCTCGCGGCAGTATCCATGGATGACGTCGAGCTCAACAAAGCGGCCGTCATCGAGCGCTGCCTCGCCCGTGTGCTCGAGGAATATGCCGACATACCTGCGAACCTCGACGAGAATCGCACCAAACAGGACTCCATTGTGCTCAACCTGCTTCGCGCATGCGAGGCGGTGATCGACTTGGCAATGCATCGGGTGCGCATCCATCGCCTGGGTTTGCCGCAAGACAGCCGCGACGCCTTCGAGCTGCTTGCGGGCGCTGACCTACTCGATCGAAGACGCTGCGACATCCTCAAGCGGATGGTCGGCTTCCGCAACGTGGCGGTGCATGACTACCAAACGCTGAACCTCGTCATCGTCCATGCAATCATCGAGCGACATCTCGACGATCTGCGGAGCTTCGCCAAGATCGTATAGGGCTCAAAATGGCCCAGCTGTCGGTGTCAACTCACCGCGGGAGCTGAACCGACACTTCCACATGCGGTACCCGACGGGGTTTTCGTGAGCGGCAGCACCGAGGCGGGAGGAACTGGCTAGCGCGCTGGCCAATCCGACTCGGCCTGGTAGCCGGTTGCCACCACCCGGCTGTTCGCGCGCTGCAGCTGCCCAGCAATGTTCGCAACCTGTGCGGTTCTTCGAAGGATTGAACCTGGCACGGACGCTGCTTAGGCACCTTCGCATGTCACGCTGCTCCGTCCTCCATTTCATCCTGCCCGGGCTCTTCGCGGGCGCTTTGCTCGTCCACGCGGGTCCTGCGATCGGCTCGGCGCCAACGCCCGAGTCCGTCGCTGCGAAGAACGCCGCGCCTCGCAGAGTGCTGGCGAAGAGGCCCTACAACCCGAGCGCCCGCAAAGCGCTGCCGGGGTCGTACGCCATCGCGGGCAACACCTACGTGAGCGCGGAGGAGTACCAGGACCTGGCGGCCGGCGTGAAAGAGCTTCTCAAGCGCTATTCCCCGGAGAAGTACTACTTCGTCGGGCTCGGACGCGATCCCGCGCCGGTGATCGCCTTCCTGCAGAACCTCGGCGAGAAGAACATCGCGGCCAACCTGCCCGGCACCAGCAACATCTTTTGGAACGGCGCGATCGGTCACGACGATGTCGCGCGACACATCGAAGCCGCCATCCCGAAACACATCCTACAGGGTGATCGCCAGATCGTCATCCTCGACGTCACGTCGAGCGGCAAGACGCCGGCATTGTTCGGCCCGTACCTCGACCACTATCTCGAGAGCAAGGGCATCAAGAAGCCGTCGGTGAAGCTCGCCTTCTCGTGGAACAACGTGATGCTGGGTGCATACAACCATCAGCTGACCGACTGGATCAATACCCGGAACTGGGCGGACTTCTTCCAGTACCCCTGGGGGAAGTACGAAGGCGACTGGACGCCAGTGAACGGCGGCCGCGGCATCGCGGAGCACCAGCGCCACGAAATGAGCGTCGGCGCCGCCCCCCCCACGAAGACCAGCCCCAACTACGCCGCGTTCCGCGCTGCGCTCATGGACCGCATGGAGCAGGACAAGGAGCTCGATCAGTTCCTCGTCTCGCACATCGGCTCGGTGTTCAAGGCGGAGTCGGCCGAAGAAGCGGCGCAGCGCGTGGCCGCGGAGAAGGCCGCACTGGCGGCGGCGACCAAGCTCGAGCGATCGCAGCGAGCGAGCGAGCTCATGAGCGCTCGAGCCGTACCCGCGAACCTCACGGCGGACCTCAGCCAGCTGGTCTCGAAGCTGACGGAGCGCGCCGACGGTCACGTCAAGGGGCCATACCTGAGCCAGAACGCCGTCGAGATGAACGGCTGGTTGAATGCGGCCATCGAGAAGAACGCGGCCGCCGCCACCCTCGTACCGGCCATCGCCAAGAAGGGCGCCAACCCGGTCGTCGCGCACTACTTCGACGAGATCGAGCTCGCACGCAAGGAGAAGAAGATCCGCAACCGCGACTATCGCCGCCTGATGGGCCACGGCTTGTCGGCAGCGACGATGGACGAAGCCATGCTGACCTCGCTCGGGCAGCGCTTCAAGAGCAGCAAGCACTTCCGCCGCGAGATCATGAGAGCGTCGAATTACTACCTCCACGCGCACGAGAAGAAGGCACGCCCGGAGACCGAGAACATGGCCGCGAGCTACGAGAAGCTCGTTCGTCGATTGCCGCCCGAGGTACGCGAGGAGATCACACGCCTCGCCTCCAAGGCCGAAGCCAAAGGCGACGATGACGAGAACAAGGCCGAGTAGTCCCGGCAAAGGTCAATGCCAGTCACTTAGCGGCGAGTCCCAAGTTATTCCGATCACCTATGGGGCCGGGCTCAAAGAACAGGAGACCGGCAACCGACAACCGGCGACAGGAAATGTTCGGAGTAGAACCGCTCGCGTCGTCGATGACGCTCTGAAAAATTTCAGAATTGCCTGTCGCCTGTCGCCTGTTGCCTGTCGCCTGTCGCCTGTTGCCGAAACAGACGAATCGCGAAGCGAGATTGATCACTTAGACTTAAGTGATCGGCATTGCGGCAAAGGTTGACCCCCGACGGGGAGCGCTCCTACTCTCTGTCCCCCATGTCCTCCGATATCGACGCGCTCGCCGACCTCATCGCCAGCCGTGTTCGCGCGCGCATCGCCGGCGGCACCAGCCTCCCGGTGGTGAACGCCGTCCACACGCACCCGCCTACTCAAGCAACCGATCGTCCCCTGCGCGAGGTTCCGTGCACCGACGAGCCGAACGACACCAACTGTGCGGGCTGTGGCATGTGCGCATCGCGCAGGCCCTGGAGCGTGCGCGCGATCGAAGCCGAGGGCGCTTGCCGCGTCGGCGCCGGTGTCGACGTCGGCAAGGTGGACGTGGCGATGGCCGGCATGATCGACCACACGTTGCTGAAGGCCGACGCCACCGCGGCCGATGTGAAGAAGCTCTGTGAAGAGGCCCGCAAGTACTGCTTCGCGTCGGTGTGCGTGAACTCCACGAACGTCGGCAAGGCGCGCGCGTACCTCGAGGGGTCGGGCGTGATGGTGTGCGCCGTCGTCGGCTTCCCGCTCGGCGCCATGACCCCGACGGCGAAGGCCTACGAGGCGCGAGAAGCCGTGCGCGCGGGCGCGAGCGAGATCGACATGGTCATCAACATCGGCGCCGTGAAGAGCCGCGACTACACCCTGGTCGAGGACGACATTCGCAAGGTGGTACAGGCTGCGCGACCCGCGAAGGTGAAAGTCATCCTCGAGACGGGCGCGCTCGATCAAGAAGAGAAGATCATCGGCATCACGCTCTCCAAGATCGCGGGTGCTGCCTTCGTGAAGACGTCCACGGGCTTTGGCCCGGGCGGCGCCACCGTCGAGGACATCGCGCTCATGCGCAAGCTCGTCGGCAACGACATGGGCGTGAAGGCCTCGGGCGGCGTGCGCACCGCGGAGGACGCAGAGCGGATGAAGCTCGCGGGCGCGAGCCGCATCGGTGCCTCGGCGTCCGTCGCGATCATCGGCGCCGCGGACACGAAGGCAGCACCGAGCAAGGGATACTGATGAGCAAGCTCGATCGCGTCCTCCTCGTGGTGCTCGATTCGTGCGGCTGCGGTGCGCTCCCCGACGCCGCGAAGTACGGAGACGAAGGCGCCAACACGCTCGGCAATCTGTCAGCGCACGTGGGCGGAATGACGTTGCCGCACCTCCAGGCCTACGGTCTCGGGCACCTCACCACGATCCTCGGCGTGCCGCCCGTCGCTGCGCCGAAAGGTGCCTTCGGCAAGATGAAAGAAGCGTCGGCCGGCAAGGACACCACCACCGGTCACTGGGAGATGGCCGGGCTGCAGGTCGACAAGCCGTTCCCGATCTTCCCCCATGGCTTTCCTGCGTCGCTGATGGATCGCTTCGAGCAACAGATCGGGCGCGGCTGGCTCGGCAACAAGCCCGCGTCGGGCACCACCATCCTCGACGAGCTCGGCCCCGAGCACATGAAGACGGGCAAGGTCATCGTCTACACGTCGGGCGACAGCGTGTTTCAGATCGCCGCGCACGAAGAGATCGTTCCGCTCGAGGAGCTGTATCGCATCTGCGAGGTCGCACGGAAGCTGTGCGACGAGCTGCCGGTGGCGCGCATCATCGCGCGACCCTTCGTCGGCCAGCCGGGCGCATTCAAGCGCACGTACAATCGCCGCGACCTCTCGATGCCTCCCCCCGAGAAGACGGTGCTGGACGCAATCGCGAGCTCGGGCCTGCCTGTCGTCGGCGTGGGCAAGATCTCTGACATCTTCGCCGGGCAAGGCATCACCGAGAACATTCACACCGAGGGCAACAAGGACGGCCTCGAGCAAACGCTCGCCGTGCTCGGTCGCACCCAACGCGGCCTCGTGTTCCTCAACCTCGTGGACTTCGACATGCTGTACGGCCACCGCCGCGATCCCGAGGGCTACTACCAAGCGCTGCGCGAGTTCGACGAGTTCCTGCCACGGCTGGTGAGCGAGCTCGGCCCCCGCGACCTCATGCTCATCACCGCCGATCACGGTAACGACCCGACGTTTCCCGGTACCGATCACACGCGCGAGTTCGTGCCGATCCTCGCCATCGGTGGCAGCGGGCTCTCGTCGGCCGGTCGCGATCTCGGGACCCGCCTCGGCTTCTACGACATTGGGCAGACGCTGGCCGATGCGTTCGGTCTGCAGCCCTTGCCGCGTGGTCAGAGCTTGTTGCCATCGCTCATGGGACCGATTCCTCGTCCGGCGCACGCCGCGTGAACATCGCCGAGCTCATCCGCACCAAGCGCGACGGCGGCACGCTGACGGACGAGCAGGTGCAGGGGTTCGTGCGCGCGTACAGCGCCGATCGCGTGCCCGACTATCAAGCGGCCGCGCTGCTCATGGCGATCTTCTGGCGTGGCCTGGAAGGCGCCGAGCTCGCCGCGCTCACCGATGCGATGTTGCACTCCGGCGACGTGGTCGATCTGTCGGCATTGCCGGGGGCGAAAGTCGACAAGCACTCCACGGGTGGCGTCGGCGACAAGATCTCCATCCCGCTCGCCCCTGCCGTCGCTGCGTGCGGTGTGCTGGTGCCCATGATCTCCGGGCGCGGCCTCGGCCACACCGGCGGCACGCTCGACAAGCTGGAGTCCATCCCCGGCTTCCGCGTCGATCTCTCCATCGATCGCTTCCGCGAGGTCTTGCGCGACTGCGGCCTCTCGCTCATCGGTCAGACCGAGCGGCTCGCGCCGGCCGACAAGCGGCTCTACGCGTTGCGCGACGTCACGGCCACCGTGGAGTCCATCCCGCTCATCTCCGCTTCGATCATGTCGAAGAAGCTCGCCGAGGGGATCGACGGGCTCGTGCTCGACGTGAAGGTGGGCTCCGGCGCGTTCATGAAGTCCATGAAGGACGCGCGCACGCTCGCGACCACGATGGTCGACATCGGTCGGCGCGCCGGGAAGAAAGTGTCGGCGATGCTCACCGACATGAGCCAGCCGCTCGGTCGTTGGGTCGGCAACTGGGTCGAGGTCGAGGAGTCGATCGAGGTGATGAACGGTCGCGGCGAGCCCGACCTCGTCGAGCTCACCGTCGCGCTCGGCGGCGAGATGCTGCGCCTCGGTGGCGTCGCCACGACCTACGAAGAAGGCTGCGAGAAGATCGCCGCGGCGCTTTCCGATGGCACCGCCTTGAAGCGCTTCGAACGCTGCGTCGAGCTGCAAGGCGGCACGCTCCCGCGTGACTTCGCGGCGGCGCGTGCACCGGAAGGTGGCAAAGTACGTGCGCCGCGCGACGGCGTGGTCACTGCCATCGATGCGCAAGCCGTGGGCATGGCCGGCATTGCGCTCGGCGGTGGGCGCGCGAAGAAGGAAGATCCGGTGGATCCGGCGCAGTGGATTTACGTCACGAAGAAGCGTGGCGAAGCCGTGAAGGCGGGCGACGCGCTGTGCACGTTCTCGCAACCATCGAAGCAACACGCCGAGCGCGTGGGTTACAGCGTCGAGGAGATCGTCGCCGACGTCACGCAGCGCCTCGCGGCCGCGTACTCCGTCACCGGTGAACGTGGAGTGTATTTCGAGGGATTGATCTACGAGGTGATCCGTTGAGTGAATCGTTGCCGCAATCGCTGTCTGGCGCGCTCAAGACCGCGGTGTCCGCCGTGCGCGCGGCGCTGCCGAAGAGCGCAGCACCGCGCATCGGGCTCATCCTCGGCTCCGGCCTCGGTCGGTGGGCCGACCGTCTGGAGAACCGCACGGCCGTCTCCTACGACCGCATCCCCGGCATCCCGAGCTCGACCGTGGTGGGCCACGCAGGACGATTGGTCCACGGCAGCACCCAGGGCTGCGAGGTCGTCGCGCTGCAGGGCCGCGGGCACGGCTACGAAGGCCACGACCTCGCGACCGCCGCCTTCCCCGCGCGCGTGCTGGTGCAGCTGGGTTGTCGCTTGCTGGTGATCACCAACGCGGCCGGCGGCGTGGATCCGACGCTCACACCAGGACAGATCGTAGTCCTGTCCGACCATCTCAACCTCATGGGCAATTCGCCTCTGCGTGGCCACAACGACGATTCTCTGGGTCCACGATTCCCCGACATGAGCGACGCCTACGCGAAGCACTGGCGCGAGCTGGCGCGAGAAGCGGGCCGCGCCGTCGGCATGGAGCTGCGTGAAGGCGTCTACGCGGGCCTGCCCGGTCCTCAATACGAGACGCCGGCCGAGGTGCGCATGGTGCGCGGTCTGGGAGCCGATCTCGTCGGGATGTCGACGGTCCCCGAGGTGATCGTGGCGCGTCACATGGGAGCAGAGGTCCTCGGCCTCTCCTGCGTCACGAACCTGGCCGCCGGGGTCACCGGCGAAAAGTTGTCCCACGACGAAGTCACCGAGACCGCCGATCGCGTGAGCCAGCAGTTCATGGCCTTGCTCGATCAGATCGTGCTCCTCGCTTCGCGAGCCCTCCCGAAGACCTCATGAGCCAACCCGACCTCCAAGCCCTCATCGACGCTGCGACGCAATCACGCACGCGTGCATACGCGCCCTACTCCGACTATCGCGTCGGCTCAGCCGTGCTCGCCGACAACGGCAAGATCTACGCTGCGGCGAACGTCGAGAACGCGTCCTATGGTCTCTCCATCTGTGCCGAGCGCAATGCAGTGTCGACCGCAATTCTCGACGGCGCGAAGCACATCGTCGCCTGCGCGGTGGTCACGGAGTCTTCGCCACCGGCCGCACCGTGCGGAATGTGTCGGCAGACGCTCAACGAGTTCAAGCCTGGCAACGACGAGGTCCCCATCGCGCTCGTGAACCCGGTCGGTGAGCGCCGCGACACCACGCTCGCCACGCTGCTACCGATGGCCTTCGTTCCCGAGGACCTCGACTGATGTCGGCCGTGTTGTTGCGTGGCGGTGTCATCCTAACCGTCGACGCACAGCGACGGGTGCTGAGCGGTGACGTGCTCATCGAGCACGGCCGCATCACCGCGCTCGGGGACGTGAAGTCGCCCGCGGGCGCAACGATCATCGACGTGAGCGGGCAAGTCGTGATGCCCGGCCTCGTGCAGGCCCACACGCACCTGTGCCAAACCCTGTGCCGAGGTGCCGCCGACGACCTACCGCTGCTCACGTGGTTGAAGGAGCGCATCTGGCCTTGGGAGGCCGCGCTCGACGAGAAGTCCATGCGTGCCAGCGCGCGCCTCGCGATCGCGGAGCTACTGCTGTCGGGAACCACCTCGATCCTCGACATGGGCTCGGTGCACGAGACCGATGCGATCGCCGACGAAGTCTCGCGCAGCGGCCTGCGGGCGACCGTTGGCAAGGCGATGATGGACTTCGGCGAAGGCGTGCCCGCTCGCTTGCGCGAGACCACGGCTGCCTCGCTCGCCGAGTCGGACGAGCTGGCCCAGAGGTGGACCGGTCACGCCGATGATCGGCTGCGCTACGCCTACGCGCCACGCTTCGTGCTGTCCTGCACCGAGGCGTTACTGCGCGAGGTCGCAGCGCGGGTGCAGCAGGGCGCGCGCCTTCATACCCACGCGTCGGAGCAACTGCCCGAGTGCGCGTTGGTGCGCAAAGAGCGCGGCATGGACAACATCTCCTACTTCCACGCCCTCGGCCTCGTCGGTGCTCGTAGCGCGCTCGCCCACTGCGTGCACCCCACGGTCATCGAGCGCGATCTCCTGGCCCGCACCGGCGCGCACGTGGTGCACTGCCCATCGTCGAACCTGAAGCTCGGCTCGGGCCTCGCGCCGATCCCCGAGATGCTCGCACAAGGCATCTCCATCGCGCTCGGCGCCGACGGGGCGCCGTGCAACAACAACCTCGACGGCTTCATGGAGCTGCGCCTCGCTGCGCTCCTCCACAAGCACCGCGCGGGCGCAGAGGCGTTGCCGGCCGGACAAGCGTTGGTGCTGGCGACGGTGAACGGCGCGCGCGCGATCGGTCGCGGCGACGAAATCGGCTCTCTCGAGGTGGGCAAGCGCGCCGACCTCATCGTCGTCGATCTCGCGCAACCCCACATCGCGCCGAGCCCCGATCCCACGTCCGCGATCGTCTACGCGGCGCAGAGCCGCGACGTGCGGCACGTGTTCGTCGATGGTCGCCAGCTCGTGAAGAATGGGGCGCTGACCGAGCTCACCGGGCTCGAGCGCTGTGCCGTGGTGGCGGAGGCGATCAGCGAGGCTGCGCGGGTGCGGGCACGCCTGTAGCCTGACGTCGTGCCTGACGCACGGCGATGAGCTCGGCCACGATTGCGACGGCGATCTCCTCCGGTGTCTCCGCACCGATGGAGAGCCCGATGGGCGCCTTCACGTGGGCCCATCGATCTTCGCCGATGCCCTTCGCCTGGAGCCGATCTTTGAACATGGCGATCTTGCGACGCGATCCAATGAGCCCGAGGTAAGCGAGCGGCCGAGGCAAGAGCCGCTCCATCAATTGCTGATCGATGGCGTGATCGCGGGTCACCACCACCACGTAGTCGTCGACGGAGATCGCGGGCTGCCAACGCGCGGGATCGAAATCGTCGGAGAAGCCGACGGCATCGGGAAAGCGCTCGGCACCCGTCTGCGCTTCCAGATCTTCCACGACCTGCACCGAGAAGCCCACGCGTGCGGCCATCGGCACGAGGGCGCGCGCCACATGGCCACCACCGCAAACGATGAGGCGCGCAGAAGGCAGGAGAGGCTCCATGAAGATCTCCATCTCGCCACCGCAACACATGGCGAGGTCGTGGGTGAGGTGCCAGCGTCGCAAGAGTGGGCGGGCCGCGTAACCCTCGGCGAGCAGACTGCGCGCGCCTTCGACCGCCTCCAGCTCTACACGTCCACCGCCGATGGTCCCGTACGTCTCGGTCGGCAGCACCAGCATCTTGGCGGCGCTCTTGCGCGGAGTGGAGCCGCCGGTGCGGACCACGGTGAGCAGCACCGCCGATCGTCCGGCGCGCTGAAACGCCAAGATGTTCTCGATCAGACCGGAAAGGCTCAGCGACAGTAGCCGGTCGGGCAATCGCCCATGCGGGCAACGCCACCCTCGATGAGCTCGCTGATCGGGTGGCAGCGTTCGCCGCCGCCGCACTCGTCGCCGCCGACCGTGCACGCCTGCATGCACTGGCCCGCCAGAACAATGTCGACACTCTCGACACGCGCGCAAATGTGACAGCTGCTGGCCGCGCCACCACACAGGGCGACGGTGTTCATCGTGCCGATGTCGCACGACTGCGCCAGGGCCTCACGCGGCACCACCACCACCTCGTCAGCGGAGGCCTGGCGTTCGACGGTGCTGCACGATGACTGCGTGAGCAACCCGAAACCGAGGGCCACCAGCACCAGTCCGACTCGCCAGCTTACAGCTCCGCGCATCATTGCAAACGACAATGCCGGCGCGTGATCCTTCCCGCAAATTTTCTCGTGATATTTTTGTCGAGGCGCTGACCTTTTTTACGAGGCCGCGCTACCAGGAGACGCAGACGACGTTCGAGGTGCGGGCGCTCTCGTCGACCACGTAGATCGCGGCCGTCTTCGAGGCCCCGGCTGCCCCGCCGCAATTGATGCCGACCTGGAAGCTTCCCACCTTCTGGCTCTTGATCGGCGCCGCCCGCAAGAAAGTGGCATCGAACCAGGTCCCGTTCGCCGTCTCCGCTTTCTTGAACTGCACTTGCTGCAGGAAGGCGTTGCCCGAATCGCTCGTGGTCAAGAAAGTGGGCGCGTAGAACTCGACGGTCACGAGCGCCGCGGGATCACCGTTCGCGCACTCGGTCGTGGGGTTCGTGGTCGCAAGGAGGCTCGCGGTGATCTTGGTGATGACTGGGGCGACCTGAGCGACTTGATTCCACGCCGGAGCGCCCGTGCTCATGGCGCAGGTGCCGCTGGGCGGCGGCACACACGTGTTGGTGACGGCGCTGCACGCCTTGCCGTACGCACACACGTCCGGTCCACCGTTGGCACCGAGGGTGTGGTTGTTGGGATTGCAGCTCCCGCCGGCCGACGTGTTCGGTCCGTCGGTCTGCGCCAGGTCCGCAGGCTTGACAGCAAAATCTTGCAGCACACCGATGGCGCCGTCGGAGGTGAATGCGTCGGGCGCATCGTCGCTGCCGGCCGCGCCGGCACAACCGGCGAGGCCGACCCACAACAGCAGCGGACCGCGCAAGCTAAGCAACCGGGGCTTGTCCCTGCTTGTTCTTCTTGTCCTTCTTCTTGTTCTTGTTCTTCTTCTTGTCCTTCTGGCCCTTCTTCTTGTCCTTCTGGCTGTCTCTCTCGTCGCTCTTCGTTTCGAGCTTTTGCTTCTTCACCGCCTTCTCGGGCTTGGCGTCGGGCGCCGCGGCCTTTGCAGCAGCCTTTTGTCGCTTCTTCTCGGACTTCTTGGCGGCCTTTTCCTCGCGCTTCACCGCGGCTTCGCTCTGCCACAGGCCGAGGGGATTGCCTTCCGGGTCGGTGAACAAGCTGAACCGTCCCATGCCCGGGATCGCCTGCGACGAGGTGACCACCTGGCCTCCACCCTCGCGGATCGCGGCTTCGATACCTCCCAGGTCTTCAGCCTCGAGAAAGCTGACGATCCCGGGCTGCAGGGTGGAGCTCGCTTCGATCTGCATGAAGCCCGCGCTCACGTCCTTGGTCCCGGTCGCGGCCATCAAATAGCCGGGCATGGCCTCCTCGAACTTCCAGCCGAACACCTGGCGGTAAAAATCCTTCAGCCGTCCGGTCTGCCTGGACCGCCACTCGATGTGGACGATCGGGTTGCGCTTTCCCATGGGTCTCCTGATTGATCGATGGTGTTTGGTCGGTTGATTCTGTCCAAAGGTTATACCAGCATGGCGACATGGCGGTTGTCACGGCTGGGTGCCAGGTCTGCGGTGCTTGCTGCTACGGCCCAGCGCAATACATCGCGGTCGGGGAGACGGATCTCCTCGGGATGCGGCGTGACACCCGCGCCAAGATGGTGGTGCGCCACGGTGAGCGTCGGTACCTGAAGATGGTGAACGGCCACTGCGCGGCGCTCAAGGCGTCGCCCACGTACTACGCGTGTCGCATGTACGACGAACGTCCAGCGCCGTGTCGGAGCGTCGAGGCCGGGTCGCGGGAGTGCATCTCGGCGCGCGCGCGACGTGGCATGTGACGAAGCCGAATCAAATGGTGAGGCGAAGCCCCTCGCGGGCTGGCGTGAGCGCAATCTTCTCACCACCGTTGTCGTCGAGAAAGCGGCGGGTGCGTTCGGCCAGGGCATCGACGACGTCGTCGTTGTAGTCCTGGTCGTAGTGAAACATCACGAGGCGCGTGACCTGCGCCTGGATGGCGGCGCGCGCAGCATCTTCTGTCGATGCGAAGCCGCGTTGCATGCGCGCCTTCCGGTCTTCCGGCGAATACGTGCAGTCGTGGATGAGCGTGTGAGCACCGGCGTACAGGCGCGCCGCTTCCGGGCTCGGACCCGCGGGACCGTAGCCGACGTCGGATGCATACACCACCGACTTGCCACTCACTTCGAAGCGATACGCGAGCGCCGTGGTAGGGCCGTGTGGATTCGCGCAGCTCGACACCGTGACGTGTCCCTGGTCCCCGATCTGGATCACCCTCGCCCCCTCGACGCCGTGGAGGTCGATGGTCGCGCCGAGGTTCTTGATCGTGTAGAGCGGCGAGAAGTGCGGGTTCATCTGGCCCTCCAGGATGCCCTCCATCAGCGTCGATGAATGGCCGGGCCCGTACAGCTCGAAGTGATTGCCGGGGATGAACACCGGACCGAAGAACGGAAAGCCCTGGATGTGATCCCAGTGCGCGTGGCTGAGGAACAACCGCGCGGTGCCGCCGCCACTGCCGAACGGGCCCTTCAGCAGCTCACGACCGAGGGGGATGATGCCCGTCCCCGCGTCGACGATCACGAGCTCGTTGCCGAGGCGAAGCTCGACGCACGACGTGTTGCCGCCGTAGCGATTCATTTCGGCACCCGGCGCCGGCACCGAGCCTCGCACGCCCCAGAAGCAAATCTCGATCGTGTCGCCGCTCACTTTTCCCCGCGCGGCAGATCGACGCCCGCGGTGAGGATCATGCCCTCCGCCGCAGCGACGAGCCCGATGTCCTTCGTCAAGGACCGTTGTTGCGCGAGCACCGCGTCGATCTGGTCATCGGTGCGCTCCGGCGCGTGGTGGAACAGCACCACGTTCTTCGCGCCGGCTGCGCGGGCGATCTCGATCGCGTCTTCCGGACACGAGTGTCCCCAGTGCGGCTTCTGCGCGTATTCCTCCGGCGTGAACTGGGTGTCGTAGATGACGAGGTCCGCGCCTTCGCACAACCGCACGACACCATCGCGCATCGTGGCCAGCTTCGCCGCGTCTTCCGGTTTCAGGGGATCGCCCGGCCGCGGTGGCTGCCGGATGTACTCCTGCTCGATGAGGATGTCGCGGAACGGCGCGGTGTCGGTCACGTAGGTGACGACCTTTCCGTCGTACTCCAGGCGATACGCCATCGCGATCCACGGGTGGTTGAGCCGCGTGCACGACACCTTCACCGGACCGATGTCGAACTTCGCGCCTTCCACCAGCTCGCGGAAGTGAACGTCGGCCTGCGCCTCGTCGAATGGCACCGGGAAGTAGTTGGAGTCGGTCTGCGACGCGAACACGGTGCGCAGGTGGGTGTCGTCCCGTTGCCGTGCGTACACGAACAGCTCGTTGCCTTTTTGGTACAGGGGCGCGAAGAACGGCAAGCCCTGGATGTGATCCCAGTGCGTGTGGCTCACGAGGAGATGCGCCTTGCCTTTGCCCTCGGCGGACTCGGCTTGCATCATCTCCTTGCCGAGCTTTCGGAGGCCCGTGCCAGCATCGATGATGATGTGCGGCGCCGCTGGATCGTCGGAGATCCGGACCTCGACG
The DNA here is from genome assembly GCA_043741435.1 of Myxococcales bacterium. GTDB lineage: Bacteria > Myxococcota_A > Polyangia > Palsa-1104 > Palsa-1104 > JBDTCO01. Next base: position 20,284 of record JAYUBF010000229.1, on the reverse strand, counting down.
CACGACGTGTTTCCGCCGTACCGATTGGTGTCGGGCCCTGGAACGGGAAACGAGCCGCGCACTCCCCAGAAGTTCACCTTCACGGGCAGGCCCATCCGGTGAGGAGGTATACCCTCGACATGAGCGCCGACGATAACATGCGGCCTGCATTACACGCCATCGACTCAGGGCCAGCGACCCACGCCGATCGCATCGCGGGGGCCGCTGCGCGCGACATAGAAGACGAGCACACCGCCGCGGTACGCCACCGTCGAGGCTGCCCGCGCGAAAGGACTTCCCGAGAGGATCGGCGAGTCCACGATCTGAAAGCGTGCATCATCGTGATCGAGATAGCGAGACGCCGCACCAACGGCGGTCGGTGCCGGGCCCGCGCCGAGATCCGCGACGATCGGTAACGCGACCCCGAAGAACAAGTCCTCGCGCCAACGGTCCGTTGCCGTTGGGGCCACGCGCAGCCCGAGCTCGATGAGCGAAGCGCCCCAGCGGGGTGCGCCCACCATGGCGGCAACCTGGACGATCCACCCGGGAGAGCCCACACCGAGGTCCGTGAGCGGGAGCGTGAGGTCGTCGACCCGCTCGCCCACGAGCACCACGAGGCGCAGGCGATCTCCATTGCGCGCCGCCGCGATCGAGCGGATCGGCACCCCGTCGCCATCCGCGTACAGCGGCGTGCCGCGACGCGACCAGCGACCTTCGTCGCCTCGCGCGAGCCCGACCTTGCCGTTCGCCAGGTAGACCAGCAAGCGCTCGCCCTCGCCTGCGACCACCGAAGGGCACGACACCGAGGTGCCTTCCCACGCTTGCTCGGCATGCAGGCTCTCGGCGATGTCGACGAGGCCATCTTCGAATCGAGCGGTGTGCGCGTGGCCGATCGTCGTGCGATCTGCCAACGCCATCGCGACCCATAGATCGATCGCGTCGCCATCGGTGAGCGCGGACGGATGCGCGAGCGCGCGCGCCGCGTCGGACAGGATGAACGGCGGCACCCACGAGAGGCCCGTCGGATCATCGAGGGGCGCGATGGGGCCGAGGCCCGAGGCGGGCGAATGGGATGGTGGCCCCTGATGGCTGTCTTGCGTGCCGCACGCGGCAAGGAGGAAAAGAGCCAGGGCGTGCGTGCGCATCAGAATCGGCTCCTCAAAGTGGCGCCGAGCTGCGGCACCACCCCAGCGGCGACGAAGTCACCGACGGCGTCGCGCGGATCCATCTTGTGGCTCGCCCGGTCGGGCAGGTAGCTGAGCGCGACGTGCACGTCGATCGCGAGCGGCAGTGGGAGCACGGGTCCCAACCGACGAACCTCGACGCCGAGCCCTGCGGAGAAGGTGTGCTTGTCGGCGTCGGCAAAGTTGCTCTCGCCGATCTGCTCGGGTGCCGGCGTCGCCTCGTATACGTAGCCGCCGCGCACGTCGAGCGCCACGCGATCGAGCTCGAGCACGCGCGCCTCGACACCGATGCGCGGCACGACGATGTCGTGGAACTGGGGTGCCGGGAACGAACGCGTGCGCGGCAGCTTCAACATCGCGTTGAACTGCCCGATATCCACGTCGAGCGTCACCGTCGAGGCCGGCACCGGAAACTCGGACCACCGCACGTACGCGAGATCGACGTTGATGCCGAGGCCGCGCCACAGCTTGGCGCTCACCCCCGCTTGCAGCTGCCAAGGCTGGAAGAGATCGGTGGACACGACGTGCGCGGCGAAGTGTCCGCCGATCACCACCGGCGGCGAGCCGACGTTGCCGTCGATGCGCACGGATTGATCGAGCTGCAGCGAGAAGCGATGGCGGTAGCAGAGGCCGAGACTCACGTGGCGGTTCACCTCCCACAGGATCCCGACCTGCGGATAGCGCACGGCCAAGAGGTCCACGTTCACCTTGCTGGTCAGCGAGCTGGCGTCCGGATCACCGATGGCGACGGTGCCCTTCAAGAACACCTCACCCTGCGTGCGTGACATGTACGTGAGCCCACCACCGATGTAGAGGCCGCGGATGATCTGCACCGCGAGGTTGGCCTGCAGCACGAGGTGTTGTGTCGGGTTCTCGTAGAGGGGAAAGCGCGGCGTGGTGTACGCGAGCGAGTTCACGCGCGTCAGGTGTTGATCGGGCAGCCACAGCGAGACACCAAATGCGAAGCGGAAGGGGCCGACGCGTGCCGGCGCGACCAGGCCAACGTGAACGCCGCGCGAGGCTTCGACGCCGTTGTCGCGACCGTTGAGCGTCAGCTCCGGCTGCGCCCACCGATAGCCGAGGTCGATGCGTAGATCGTTGCCGCGCACGAGCGCCGCGGGGTTGTAGTAGTTCGCCGCACTGTCGTCGACGGCAGCGGTCATGGCCCCACCGAGCGACACGGCCCGCGAGCCGAGGCCGTACACATCGACCGGGTTGGCGGAGGCGTGGGTGGCGACGAGGATCGCGAATGCCACCGTGAGCCGCCTCATAGATCGATCCCCACCGTGCCGCCGAAGACGCCGAAGTCGCCACCCGTACGCGCCGCCGGGCCGACGTGGTTGTACTGGCCGTGCACGTCGAGGTGGAGGCCGAGGCGGCCCCGCTGGAAGGCCACGCCGCCACCGAGCCCGAGGACGTTGCGGTGTCCGTCGATGTACACGCCAGCATCGGCACCTGCGGGGCTGCTCTCGAACGAGTAGCCGGCGCGACCCGTCAGCGTGATGCCGTGGCGAAGGGGCAGCTGCGCCTCGACGGCAACACGCGCCACCGCGGTGTCGTGAAAACCCGGCGCGGGTTGCGGCGGTGCACCCGCCGTCGCGTTCTCTGCGGGCAGCGGGTACGCGGACCAGTGCTTCCAGCCGAGGCCCACGAAGAACGTGGCGCGGCGAACGTGGAACGCCGCCTCGGCGTGAATCTGATGCGGATCGAACTGCGCGACTCCGTGCACGCCGAGCACGGGGATCTGCAGCGGCAGCCGTGGCCCGAGGCTGGGGACGATGTCCACGCCGAACTCGGCCTTCGATTCACCGCGGTAGGCGAGGCCCATCCGCAGCCAGCGCGTGGCACGTACGCGGACGCCGACGATGGGCGACATTCGGGTGACGAGCTCTTGCGTGGATGTGGTGGTCGCGTTTCCGGCGGGATCGGACGAGATGACGATGCGCCCGACGAGCGCCGCCAACGCCAAGACGCCGACGCCGACGTCGACGCGCTCGTGGAGGTGAAAGCCACCCGAGACCACGACGGAGACGACCTGCGTGCGATCGTCGTAGAGCGGAAGCCGCGGCGTCTCCGGGTAGGGCGCGCGCGCGCGCGTCACGAAGTCCGTCGGGAAGTAGAACGCGAGGCCGAGAGCGACACGGTCGCGCAGCACGCCACCGAAGGGGACCGGCAACACGGCACCGAGGAGCACACCATTCGAAGCGGCGACGTCGCGCGAGGTGCCATCGAGGCTCAGTCGATAGCGCGCACCGAGGTAGCCGATGGACAGGCTGCGACGGCGAGCATCGACGAGGCCCGCGGGATTCGTATAGGTCTGGTCCCAACCATCACCGTCGGCGACACCGGCACCTGCGAGCGCGATGGGCCGCGGGCCCATCCCGAAGAGCTCCGGCGCAGAGCCCCACGAGACACGCGGCATCAGCGCGAGAACGACGAGGAGCGCGAGGCGTGCGCCCATGTTCTAAAAGAGCTTCTTGGTATCGACGAGCAACGTGACCGGCCCGTCGTTCACCAGCGACACCTGCATGTCGGCGCGGAAGCGTCCGGTCTGCACCACGAGGCCCGTCTCCTTCGCCAGCTCGACGGTGCGCAGATACAAGGTCTCGGCAGGGCCCGGCGGCATCGCCTCGAGGAACGAGGGCCGACGGCCTTTGCGCGCATCGCCGAGCAACGTGAACTGGCTCACGAGCAGCAGCTGGCCTCCCACCTCGCCGACCGCGAGGTTCATCTGCCCGCCCGCGTCCGCGAAGATCCGCAGACCGACGATCTTGTCGACCAATGCTTTGGCGTCGGCCTCGCTGTCGTCGGTGGCTGCACCAACGAGCACCAGTAGACCACGGTCGATCGCGCCCACCCGTTCGCCCGCCACCGTCACTTCTGCCTTGGCCACCCGTTGCACCACCGCGCGCATGAGCCTCCTCCCATACCACGGGTCGTATGAGGTACATATCCGCCTATGTTGCGTCCTCGGTCGCTCATCGTTGCCTCGTCACTCGTCGCTTTGTTGGGTTGTGGTGACGCGCTCGCCAAGCCCACGCATCTCCCGGCACGCGAGGTGTGGATGACGCCGGTGCGGTACTTCGGCGATCAGGTGTGGTTCAACGACGAGCTCGCACCTCTGGCGCAGACGGTCGCGACGCTGCTTGCAAAGCCGGAACTGGGCGGCTACCGCGTCGTTCCGCCCGAGAAATCGCAAGCGCTGCTCGATGCAATTCGCCGCGGTCAACTCCCGGGCGTCCCTTCCACCTGCGAGGCCGTTCCCCCGCCAGGGGAGCTGGCCAGGTTGATCTACAAGGACGCGGCGCAGGCGGATGTGACCATTCGCTGCGCCGACAAACGTTGCGGCCTCGAGGTCTTCGTCACCGCACCCATCCCGCAGCCACCCTCGGGAACACCGCCGATGTTCTCGCGGAGAGGCGGGACCGAAAAGGAGCTGGAGAGACTGCGCGCGGACCTTGCTGCGGACGGCAATCCCCGTGAGTGGAGCGCGCAGCTCGCCAGGAGTGGACTGACCCACTACACGCCCGAGGGTGATGGCGGCGGCTTGCTAGGAGGAGTGGCTGTGGCACAGCTAGGTTTCGGCGATCTGAAACAGAGTGGCCCTTGGCGAGCCAAGCTCGTCGACGCCGTCCTTGGGCCAATCGCTGCGGAGCTTTCGGCTTGCGACAGGGATGCGCCCGTCTGGCGCGACTGGTGGGGACAGTGGACCCAGGTCGAGCTGGACTCGGCGGGTCGGGTGCAGCGATGCGAGGCAAAGCTCTCCGATCGTCTGCCACTGCCTAGGTTCTCGTGTGAGTGCGAGGCACTGCGGAAGCTGGAGTTCGGCGTCGGCGCCAAGGGTCGTCGAGCCGAGTTTGAAATCATGTTTCCCTATCGACCACAACCTGTGCGCGGGAATGTACGCGGTCGTGTCTCGATGCGAGGCGAGATGGCCAGCGACCAAAGTGCGATCGTCGGGACCAGAGAAGTGGATGAAGACGCCCTCACGCGCTGTCTCACCAACGGGACGGAGCCGCCGACGAAGTTTGAGACAGCGGTGCGTTTCGTCGTCGCTGGCGATGGGAAGGTGACTGCTCATCAAGCAAGCTGGCCGCCGCAGCTGCAGCCGGCACAGCAACGCTGCATGGACGCCGAGCTCGCGCGAGCTCGCTTCACCTGCCCGCTCTCCGGTCACGCCGAAGTAACAGCGACCATCGAATCGACGGTCGAGCCTTTGCGCCGCTGAAGCAGTACGATGAGCGGATGTCGCGCGCAGTCGCTCTCGCGCACTTTGCTTGTTGGCTGGCCACCGGCTGCGGGCCCAGCAGCTACCCCGACTTTCGCCAGCAGCTGTCCGAGTCTGCTTGTGCCCGCGCGCGACGCTGCGGACAGGTCGGCGTGTCCGATCGCGCACTCTGCCGGGTCGACGACGTCCTCGCGATCTTCCACGACACGGCGCAAGACCGCGCCACCGAGGAGGCGATCGACATCGCCGGCACGCTCGACACCGGACGTCTTCGTTTCGATTCTCTGAACGCGCAAAGCTGTCTCGATGCCGTGCGTGATGCACCGTGTGACGATCGGATCGCCAAGACGCGACGGCAAGCCGCCTGCGCTGCCGTCGTGATCCCCAACACGCCGACCGATCGCAGCTGCTGGTCCGACCTCGAGTGCACAGGCGGTGTTTGCTTCCGCGCGCCGGGCTGCTCCGGCTTCTGTGGGCCGTACGCATCGTTCGGCGTCGCGTGCGTCGATGACCCGGCCGCGCCACTCTCCGGCCGCTGTGATCCCACCGTGGGGTTCTGCGGCTCCCTCGACAGCGGAGCGACCCCCACGTGTCAGCGCAGGAAGAAAGACGGCGAGGCCTGCGCCGAGACCCGACAGTGCGTGTCGGGCCGGGTCTGTCGCGGGCTCGTCTGCGTGCTGCCCGTCGAGATCGACGAGGGTCAACCCTGCGGCGGGGAGACCCCGTGCCACGACAGCAGCTATTGCGATCCGAGCACGCTCCTGTGCGCCAGGCAACACGCGCGCGCGCAGGTCTGCAATGCCTCGCGCGCGTGCAAGGACGGGCTCGGCTGCCTCGGTCTCGTCGAGGTGGTGCCCAAAGATGGGATGCCCGTGGCCGTGCAGACGACAGGCGTCTGCGGCGATTGGCTCGACCTCGGCGCACCGTGCACCGACGTCGAAGATGGCATCACCGGTTGTCCTGCAAGCCAGCGCTGCGTCGGCCGCGTTTGCACGCAGACCTCGAGCACCAGCGGATATCGCGATAGCTGCGCCAGCCGCGCATGCGGCGAAGGCCTCGGCTGCGATGCGCGCCAGCTGTGCGACTACAAGCTCGCCCTCTTCGGCGACTGTGGCGGCGATCGCGCGTTGCTCTGCGCCTCCAGCGTCGTGTGCAATCCCACCGGCCCCACCGGCAGCAGAGATGCTTTCGACAAGCCCGGCACGTGCCAACCCCCGTCGCCGCCCGCGTGCTTCAGCCCGCCCGCGTCGAGCTAGCGCTCCAGATAACCGAGCAACTCCACGAGCGCGGGCAGATCGTGCACGTCGCGCTCGAACAACGGCACCTCGACGATGGGCACCTGCGCGCCGACCTGCGCGCGCAGCCGATCGACCTGAACACGATCGCCCACCGCCAGCACATCGAGGTCGCGATGGGTGCGCTCCAGATCTGCGGCGAGCTGCACGAGATGGTCGGGCGCCGTGCCAGCGAGCTCGCTGCGCTTTTCGAGCCGTTCCACCAGCGCGCCCCGATCGAGCGCGGCTTCGATCGGTGGCCTGCGCGGGTGCACGCGGTTCACCACGAAGCCCCCGAGCGGCAGCTTGCTGCGCTGCAGCTGATCCTGGAAGAACAGCGACTCGTCGATGGACATGACCTCCGCGCTCGAGACCAGCACGAACGCGGCATCGGGCCGGCGCAACACGTCGTAGACTTTCTGCGCGCGCTCTTTGAAGCCGCCCATGATCTGGTTGAACTCGATGAAGAAGCGCGCCATCTCGTCGAGAAAGTCGGACCCGACGAAGCGGGACAAGCGGCCGAGGATGAACGCCGCGCCTCGGCCCACGACCTTGCCCGCGGCCTGCAACGTCGACTTGCCCGTGTCGAGGTAGGGCTTCGTGAGCCAATCGATCGCCGGTGACTCGATCGCAGCCGACAACCGTTGTGGCGCCTCGAGAAAATCAAGCGCGTTCGAGGTGGGCGGCGTGTCGAGCACGATGAGATCAAAGCCACCTTCGGCTTGGATCTCATACAGCTTCGACATCGCTGCGTACTCGTGCGAGCCAGCGAGCGTGGACGAGATCTGCTTGTAGATTGGATTGGCGAAAATGCGATCGCGCGTCGCCGTATCCTTCGCGTGGCGTTGCACCAGCTCGTCGAACGAGCGCTTCTGGTCGAGCATCATCGCGAACAGCGCGCCGCCCGCTGGCAACGTGAGACCGCCCTCGGTGAGCTTCTCACGCGGCACCTCGCGCATGTCGTGGCCCAAGCCTTCGAGACCAAGGGAGTTCGCCAAGCGACGCGCGGGATCGATGGTCAGCACCAGCGTGCGACGCCCGGCACGAGCAGCACCGAGCGCCAGCGTCGCGGCAGTCGTGGTCTTGCCCACCCCACCCGAGCCCACGCACACGAGGATTCGGCGTTGGCGTAACAGCTCGGCGATCGACGCGGGCATGGCCGAACGTCTACATATGTGTTTTTCGCCCCCGACGCCAGCGCTTCGGCACGTCCGTTCGCGACGCATCGTTTTGCGCTAGTATCGACAGCATGTTGTTCAAGAAGTCGATGCGTGAGTATCTCGACGAGTACGCGGCAGACCATGCCCAGCTGGGCACCCGGCTGACACACATGGTGGGCATCCCCATGATCGTCGCATCCTTGCCTCTTTTTGCGATCAACCCCGTCGCTGCGGGCGCGTTGTTCGTGGGCGGCTGGGGCCTGCAGTTCGTCGGGCACTACATGTTCGAGAAGAACCACCCGAAGTTTTTCTCGGATCCGGTCAACCTGTTGGTCGGCGTGGTGTGGACCGCGGCCGAATGGAGCCGTGTCTTCGGCTTCGAGCTTCCCCTCCCCGCCTGAGCCAAGACTCGAAATGATCCGTCGCTACGTGATCGAGTTGGGCGGCCGCGAGCACGAGCTCGCCGTCGAGACGCTCGGCGAAGGTCGTTACCGGATCACCCGCGGCGACCAGATCGTCGAGTGGAGCGCGCGTCGTATTGGCAACAGCTGGTCCTTGCACACGACGGGCGGCGGACCGCTCACCGAGGTCGACGTCGACCCGGTGGGCCAGAATGGTGATCTCTCGCTGTCGTCCGGAGCGTGGGCCGGCGTCGCTGCTCGCGTGCTCGATCCGCTGCACCGCGCCGCCGAGAAGGCTGCGTCCGCCAATCCCGCAGGCCCGGTGGAGGTAAAGAGCCCGATGCCCGGCAAGGTGGTTCGCGCTCTCGTCGCCGTCGGTGCGACGGTGACGGCCGGGCAGCCGGTGATCGTGGTCGAGGCCATGAAGATGGAGAACGAGCTCAAGGCACCGCGCGCCGGGGTGGTGCGTGAGCTCCGCGCGACCGAGGGCCAAGCCATCGACGCCGGACAAACGCTGGTCGTGTTCGATTGAGCGCGCATCGCCGGCTGGCTGCAGGTCTCGCGGCCGGTCTCGCGCTGGGGGCCGTGCTGGCCGGGATTGGCTGCAAGAAGGCGGTGGACACCGCCCCGATCGTCGCCGAAGCGGCAGGGTTGCAGCAGCACGAGACGGACCTGCTCGGTCGTCGCGGCTCGTTGCAGCGCGAGCGCAGCCAGATCACGGAGGCTCGCAGGGAGCTCTCCGACAAGCGCACCCAGCTCGGTCACGACAACCCCGCTCAGGCCGCGCTCGACGAAGAAGAGAAGAAGCTCACGCAGAAAGAGCTCGAGCTCACGGGTGAGGAGTCGGCGATCAACGCCAAGCTCGACGAGCTATTGAAGGCGCGCGCCGAGCTGGTGCAAAAGGCCAGCGTGGCGGTCCAGGGTGGCGCCGCAGCGGATCCGCTCGAGCGCGCCGCGCATCGTGAGCAGGGCGTGGCCGAACGCGAGAAGGCGCTTGCGCGTCGCGAAGCCGACGTCGCCGAGCGCGAGAAGGGCGTGGCGGATCGCGAGGCCAAGCAAGCCAAGCGCGAGAAAGAGACCTGCGGTGGTGCACTCATGGCCGTGGCACCCATCGGCAAGGTCGAGCCGCCGAAGAGCGGAAAGTACTCCGCGCACGACGTGGAGCCCGTGTACAAGAAGGCGCTGAAGCTCATGCACGATCGCGGCATCCTCACGGCCGACCTACCGCCGGGCTCGAGCAAGCTGGTCGAGGAGACGCGCGAAGCGATGAAGGCCGCCGACTTCATGCGCGCCAAGTATTCGGCCGATCAGCTGCTCGCCACCGTCGAACAGATCAAAATCGACCGCAACTTCATCACGACGAAGATGGCGCGGCTCGCGAGCTCGATGCGCGGCAAGAAGCTGGAGAAGAGCGTGGAGGGCTTGTTCCAAGACGCCACCGCGAACTACGGCGACGGTCGCTTCCAAGACGCGAACCAGAAGATCAACAAGCTGTTCGAGCAGCTGCGGTAGCCTTACGGCGCAGGCACCGTGCGAAAGCCGGTGCTGTGGTCGGAGGACAGGCCCGGGCGCGCACCGTAGGCGATGCCGGCAGTCGCGCCAGCGAGCACCACGCCCGTGATGGTGAGCGCCCACCACGAGCGGTACCACTTCACCTTGCGCTTGGGCGTGTCCGCGCGCTTGTTCTTCTCGTCCATCTCCCCTTCGGTGAGGGGGAACGCGGCCATCGTGACTTGCTGCGACTCGGTGCGATCGAAGCGGACGTCCACGAAGCGCAGGAAATCCCGGTACGCGGGATGCGTGACCCGCACGGCGTGGGCACCGACCGACAGCGCGATCGGGCCAACGATGGGGGGCAGCGCCACGGCCTTGCCATCGATCTCGAGCTGAGCGCCATTCACGTCGATGCGCAGCTCGAGCGAGCCCGTGAATGCCTTTGGATCGAGGATCTGCACCAAGCCACCCCGCAGCTGTCGCTCGAGCTCCGCGCCGCCCGCTTTCAAGGCGTCCGCGGAGACCGCGACCGTGGTGGAGCCCTGGACGCGACCGTTGCCGTCGCTGACCCGCAAGTACACCACGGCGCCATCCCCGAGCGCCTGCGCTTCGGCGGAGATCGCGAGGTCGGCCGATAGCTCGTGCGCGAGCGTCTGCGCCTTCGCCTGCGGTCGCGGATCCGCTTTCGCATCGACGCGCGCGGGGCCCTTCAACTTACCGCCATCGAGGTTCACCAGCTCCACGCCGGCGATCGCCTTCGTGGCTTCGATGAGCGCACGCTCGACGGACACAGCCAGCCTCGCAGCTGCCGTATCGTGGCTCGGGCTGGCCAGCGGCGCGATCGCCGCTCGCTTCCCCGGCGCCGCCACTGCCGTCGCGCTCGCGAGCAAGACCAGAGCGATGACCCAGCGCCTCATGGGCAGTTGCTCCGATCGGTGCAATCGATGGCGCCTTGTTTGTGCACGAGGAGACCGATGAGCAGGCCCGTGGCGACGGCAGCGACCACGACGCTGGTCCACGTGTACCACCGCGCGTACACCGGCGTGTCGTTCGCGCGACGTCTGCGCTCGGCGCGCTGTGCCTTCTTCGTGTTGGCGCTCAGCCGCACCATCACCTGGGTCTTCTTTTCGAAGCGCACGGGCACGTCTTCTTCGAACGACGAGTAGCCTTCGCGCGAGACGTTTACCTTGTGCAAACCGGCCGGCAACTTATCGAGCGCGCCGAGCAGCGGCGTTTGTCCGACCGGATTTCCGTCGAGACTCACCGCGGCGCCGGGCACGTCGGAGATGATCTCGATGGCGCCGGTCAGTTGCTCGGGTGCGACCAGGCGCACGGCCGCGACGCGGATCTCGGCGATGAGCTCTTCGGGCGAGCCACGCAAGGTCGCGGACACGCGCCGCAGCTCGCGACCGTCTTCACCGACCAGCTTCAAGTTCACGATGTAGCTGTCGGCGAGCCCCCCCACGTTCCCGGAGACCACGCGCGTCGCCTTGAAGGCGCGCAGCAATGGCAACAAACAATCGGGGCTGGCCGTGCAGCTCTGCAGGCGTGGGTTGGCAAACGCGATCTTGTCGACGGCAGCACGGCTCGGAAGCTCTTGCCCGACGACACGCCCGAGCTCGGCCCGTAGCAGAGCTTCGAGCTGCGTCGCGATCTGTGGCTCGATCCCGAGCGGATCGAGCCGGAACAACACGTAGCTGTTGACCGTCGGTGCCGCGACCGCCGCGGGCACTCCAGCGCATGCCCAGAGGAGCACCCCCGCAGCGCACCACTTGGAGAGACCAGCGAGCAGACGGCCTGCCATCGACGGGCGCCATCGTATCACCTCACCGCTCCCGGGGGGTTCGCTCAGCTTCGAATCGTGGCCGACTCGCTGAACACGATGCGGTGCTCACCGATGCAGATGACGTCACCGTCGGACAGGACGGCGCGGGTGATCGGACGATCATTCACGCGTACACCGCCGCCGCCCTTCAGGTCCTCCGCCCAGTAGCGGTCACTGGTGGTGGCACGGAACACGCGGCAGTGCCGCGGCGCCACGTCGTCGCTCAACAGTTGCACGCGGCACTCGGGCGCACGGCCGATGCGAAGCTCGCGGCCGATCTCGTGACGGGCAACGTCACCTCCGATCACCGAGAGCGATCCGCTCCGCGCCGCCGTGGCGTGATCCGGCAGGGCTTGTCCCCACCATCCCGGCCCGAGGAACATGCTGGCCTGCCCCGACAGAGCGTCGGGCCGCTCGATGACGAGGCCGCGCATCGTGCGGCGCACCACACCGTTGCGCTGCAGGCCAGCCAACGCCGCCGACACCGAGCGCGCAACCACGCCGAGATCCGAAGCGATGACCTCGTTGGTGAGGGGAAGCTCCACGTCGTCGCCGTGACCCGCGTGCCGGTACGCCGCGCAGTACGACTTCAACAGGTCGTTGAGCCGCTCCGGCAACATGAGCTGCTGTTGTCGCAGGCGCTCGACGAAGAGGCGCTCGGCAGCGACCGACTGCCGCAGCAAGTGGAGCGCGAGCTCGGGGTGAGAACCGAGCCATTCTGTCAGGCGCTGCTGCTCCACGGCGAGCACCACGGCGCTCGTGAGTGCGATGCTGGTGCACGCGCTGGTCGCGCTCGGTGCCAGCACGCCGGTGTCGATGAGGCCCGGCGCGCCGATGATGCCGCGCAGCAGGCTCCGGTGCTGCGACACCGGCCAGCTGACGCGCACGAGGCCGGACCGCAGGAAGAGCCCGTGCTGCGGCAGCTGTCCCGCTTCGACGAGCGTGCCGCCCGGCTCGACTCGCAGCGTCGCAGCATCCGCCAACAGCTCCGAGAGATCAGCGGTGCCGCCTGATCCGAAGTTACCGTCGTCGTGGTCGGGCCCGAAGGTGTCGATCATGCCTCAGCGATTGCACGCGCACGCCGACGCGAAAACTCACCCCGAGGGAAATGCCCCTTTCCCGGATGGAACGCCTACGGCCCAAGCGAACGCGCCTATGGATAGAGGAGCGGTGCCGCATCATGCATAACGTCTGACATGCGATCGAGCGGCAGGTGGTCCTGCTCGCGTGGGTCACACTCTCGTCGCGCCGGCTGGCCGGAGCCGAAGCCCGGCGGAGCTACGTTCTGCTTCATCGCGTTCTGCTTCATGATGTCGCCGCCACGGTGCTCGTCGGGATGGGCCGGTGGCTTCCACGGCAGGTCGCCGGAGACACCGCGGGGGTAGCGCAGCTGTCCGTCTCCGTCGGCGTCGATGTAGATCGGGTTGGTGATGGCCCACGGGTACGTGCGCCGCCCATCGAGCTCGGGATACTCGCCCACGATGTCACCGTCGAGTGGCCGGGCACCGGTGGCCAGCGCGACCACGAATGCATCTCCGTCCAGATCGAGGTCCACCTGCGCTGAAAAACGCGGGCGCTGATTGTGGAGCGCGCCGAAGTGACCGCGTTCTTGTCCGTTCACGTAGAGGTAGATGTCGTCGAGCGCGATCCAGCCGGGCGCGTCAGCGACGATGCGAACGCGCGTGCGGCCCGCGGTGGCGGGGATCAGAGTATCGCCGATCTGCTTGCCCTCGATAGAGATGGTGAGGAACGGGCCCGTGGAAGCGATCGCACGCTGGTTCTTGATCGCCTCGCGCAACAGGTCGTCGGTGATCTCACCCGGCTTGTCGATGGGAAGCCGCAACCACGTGCGAGGCCAGCCCGCGCGTACGTAGTTGATGCCGTGGGTGTCCGAGTTCCCGAGCGCCGTGATGCGATGTCCTTGCGAGAGCAGGTAGAACCAGTCGGCCACCAGGTAGGACTCCGCATGCGACGTGGTCCAGTAGCCGTTGATGATCTCGAGCGCGTCGAAGAGGTGCGCGGTGGGAAGCTCGCTCGGAAACGCGCTGTTGGTGCCGGCGCCCCAGCCGATGTTGGTGAAGTAGCCGAGGTCGGCCGGGCCCCACCACGGGTGGTTCACCGTCACGAGGCTGCCACCGGGATGCTGCATGCGCATGAGCGGGAACGCTTGTGCTGCGGAGAAGCAGTTGCTGCCGACCTGGGGCTCGGGACAGACGTGATCGGGTCCGAGAGTTTGATACGGAATGGAGCCGTTGCGCGGGAGGCTGGGATCGAGCAGCACCGGGTACACGCCTGCATGGCCTTCCCGAAAGTTGAGCTCGTTGCCGGCCACGGAGCCGCCCACCTCCGCGCCGTAGCCCAGCTCTGGCAAGAGCTCGGCGAAGCTGAAGTTGCCGTGGTGCTCTGTCGGCACCAGCACCTCGATGCCGTTCGTCACCATCGAGATGACACGTCGATCGACCGGCACCCGCGAGTCGAACGACAGTCCGCTGTGGATGTGCATGTCTGCGGCCAGCCATCCGCGCGTGTCCACGGATCGCGTGAGCTCCGCGTTGACGCCGTGCGCAACCCCGGCCGTGACGTCGACATCGGCTTCGGCGATCTCGTACTCGGGGCCGCGCGTGACGATCATGTGGTAGTGGCCCGGCGGCACCTTCACCGTGCCGTACCCGGTCTGTAGCATCACGCCCTCGGTCGAGCCCACGACCCCGGGTCCGACGGTCGCGCCGGTGCGGCCACCCGGCCGACGATCGTCTTCGAGCCGCATCGGTCCCGGCTCCGTCAACGAATCGGCGAAGCCCGATCCCGGCGCGGGCCGGAAGATCACGCGCGACGGCAACCAGCGACCGGAATCCGCGTCGGTGATCGAGAAGACGATGTCCCCCGACGGATCGGGTACCGGGAGGAAATTGCCGTCGAGTCCGTAGGGCGGCGGCAGATCGAGCGGCGGCCCGAGGTCATAGCTGAGGCGCGCCGAAAAATCCGGTGCCGCGGGCGGCTCGGTCTCGCATGCCGCAAGCAGCACGACGACGGTCAGCGCAAGGCGGCCTCGGCTCATCGAAGCTGTGGCTCCAGGCGATCGGCCAGCTCGGTGATCGCATCGGAGCCGAGCGCCGTCTTGAACAGATAGGGCAGCTGGAGCTGCTGTAACGGCAACGCGACCCGCAGACGCTCCATCTCCGTTTCGTGGAGCGCCCGACGGCGCTCGGCGAGCCGCGCGCTGTCGACGAGCACCGCGAGGGACGAATCGGCTCGTGGGCCACTGCGCAACGATGCGCCGCTGTCGCTGCCGAGCAGCTTCTGCAGCGCGACGGCCGACGGCCCCTCGTGGAAGCGCGATGGGAACACGCCGTTCACCACCACCGGCCCGAGCGGCAAGCCCATCCGCTGCGCGCCGCGCGTGAGCTCCAGCGCTTCGTTGACGGGCAGCTCTTCGGCGAGCGTGACCACGACGAAGGCACAGCGGCTGGGATCGCGGAGCAAGTCGTGCGTGGATCGAGCCGAGCTGGAGAGCGGCCCTTCCGGCACCGCGGTGAGGATCGAATCGGGGATGCCGAGCAGCGTGAGCACGTGACCGGTGGCCGGCCCGTCGAGGAACACGAGGTCGTATTTGTTGCGGCCGCGGTCCTGCTCGGTGGTGTGGAACCACGCCTTGCCCAGCATCGCGAAGTCCTCGACGCCCGGTACCGCGTGCAGGAAGGCCTTCGACACACGGTTCTCGAGCACTCGCTTGGCGACGAACTCGGAGCGCAGCACCATCGTGCCGTACTCACGGAGCGCTGCCTGCGGAACCATGTTCACGGCCCAGATGCGATCGCGCACGCGCACGATGTCGGTGCCGATCGGCGGGCAACCGAACAACGACGACAACCGCTCCTTCGCCTTGGTCTGACAGATGAGGACGTTGAGCCCCGCCCGTGCGGCCGTGAGCGCGAGCGTCGCGGTAACGGTGGTACGACCGACGCCGCCCTTGCCGGCGACGACGACCAAGCGACGCGTCAACAAGTCACGCGTGAGCACAGCCTGTATCGGTAACTCGCCGGACACCGCAGCCACTATATCGTGCCTCACGCTCTCAGTCTGGCGTCGTCGCTACCGGGATTTGTCGCCACGAGAAAACCGGCCAGTCACTGCGCGCCTCGTTCGTATCGCCGCCGTAGATCACCCCACCGCTGGCGACCGACTCGGGAAATGCGGCCGCAAAGGCGCGCAGGCCGCGGAAGTAGTCGGGGTTGACGGTAGTGCCCGCCTTGATCTCTACCGCCTGGAACTGTCGACCCACTGGCGTGAGTAGGTCGACCTCGTTACCCGTGGCGTCTCGATAAAAATACATCTCTGCCGACTCGCCGCGGTTAAAGCGTGCCTTGAGCGCTTCCATCACAACGAGGTTCTCGAACAAGCCTCCCAGCAAGGGATCGCGTGCGACTTGCTCGCCAGTGCGCAACCCGAGTAGCCAACAGGCCAACCCGACGTCGTGGAAGTACAGCTTGGGGCGTTTGACGAGCCGCTTCGAGGTGTTCGTGAACCAAGGTGGAAGCAGGTGCACGATGTAGCTGGTCTGCAAAAGGTCCAGCCACGCGCGTGCGGTGACCTGGGAGATGCCGGCATCATTTCCGAGGCTGGTGAGGTTGACCAGCTGGCCGACGCGACCAGCGCACAATCGCACGAAGCGCTCGAAGCGCTGCAGATCATGGACCGCCGCGAGTTGTCTCAGGTCGCGCTCCACGTAGGTGGCGAAATAGTCACCGAGAGCCTGTGAAGGGTCGAGGTCGCGATCGTGGATACGCGGATAAAAGCCGGTGAGCAAGCTTTGTGGCAGGTCGGCGATCGCATGGATCTGCTCCACCTCCGCCAGCGAAAACGGCAAGAGACGGAGGACCGCGGTGCGGCCAGCGAGAGACTGGCTCACCTGCGACATGAGCTCGAATTGCTGACTGCCGGTGAGGATGAACCGACCCGCTGTGTCATCTGTGTCGACCACCGCTTGTAGATAAGACGGCAGCTCGGGAACCCGCTGGATCTCGTCGATGATCGCGCCTGCTTCGATGCCCTTCAGGAAGCCGCGCGGGTCTTCGCTGGCAAAACGGCGAGTATCAGGATTTTCGAGCGTGACGTAGGGCTTGTGGGCGAACAGCGAACGGCAGAGCGTGGTCTTGCCGCTCTGCCGGGGGCCAGTCAATGTCAGCATCGGATATTTTCGAGCGAGCCGAGTGACGAGCGGCGCGATGTCTCGAGAAACCATGATTCGAGTATACGGCGTGCCGTGCAAAACCAAGATCATTTCTTGGTTTTGTACGAAGCGGCGGGACTGCAGGCCTCTCGCTAGCGAGGAACGATGTAGGTCAAGCCCTCAGTCTGGCGTCGACCACGTCGGCCACGCGCGGCGAGATGATGAGCGACAGGTGGCCGAGGTCGTCGAACACCTCGTCCACCCCGGCGGGCGCGATCGACGAGGACTCGGGAGGCTGGATGATCGCATCGGCGCGCGACCAGATCGAGGTATACGCGGCACCCGGCTGCACCAGGCCGAGGTCCAGCAACAACACAGAATCCCCGAGCAGATCGCGTGCGGACGGAATGAGCGGCGCCCAGCGACCGAGACGGGTGCCCGCGTGGGGCGTACCGATGGTGATGAGCCTGCCGACCTTCCGCGCGCCTGACAGCCGCTCGATGTAGTAGCGCGCGACGATGCCACCGAGGCTGTGGGCCACGATGTCCACCTCTGTCGCTTGCTCGCGCTCGAGCACCCGATCGACGAAGGCCAACAACCGCGCCGCCGAACGGGGAACACCTTGGAGCGAGAAATAGTTCACGCCGTAGATCGGCCCGTGTCCTCGCGCACGGAGCCGCCAGCCCAGCCACAGCCACTGTGTCCGATTCATGCCGAAGCCGTGCAGCATCACCACCGGGTTGCGACGCCCGCGCGCCTTGCCTTCGCCCTCTTCACTCGCCCGGTACACCGCTCCGATCAACCACCACAGCGGCCAGAAGGGCACGAACACGACGGCGGTGCCGAGCTCGACGAAGGCTGCGCGCAACAAGCGTGCGCTGGGCGCGGGACGTCGCAGCAGGAACGCGCTCGCGTAGCTCCCGAGCACGTACAGCACGCACCCCAGGATCAGCAGCAGCGTGAGCGAGACCGCAACCAGCACGCGCTGACGCTAGCAGATGCGGCTCGGAAACAGGAAACGCAAAGCCGCGACGGCGACGGACTCTTTCAAAGACGCTCGTGTCGGTCACATGCGGCAGCTGAAGGAAGGCGTTGGGGTCAGTTGAACTGAGGCGAACGCGATCGTTCGTTTGGCGTCGTGTACTTGTCGAGCGAGATCCAGAAGCCGGTGATCGCGCGCGAAGAGCTCAGCTGATCCGCGATCAGTAGTGGTGGACGCTGGCCCACATGAGGGCCAATGCCGTCGTTGTGATCGGCCAGGTCACGAACGACAGCATTGAAGCCAGATATGCTTTCTTCGGCACTACCCCGGGGAAGAAACGTTCCCTTCCCAGCCAGGTAACGACGAAGCGGAGGGCTGCAAAGCAGACCAGCGTCATGCCGATCAAAGCCGCGTCGGACAGGCCCAGGTTCCCTGCACTGGCCAAGGAGGAATCCTGGATCATTGTGCCAAACAGGCCGAGGCCGAAGCCTAGGACTTGGATCGCGAAATACAGTAGAGCCATCGCGGCGCCAGCGATCGAAAATGCGACGAAACTCACGCTGTCGAGTAGGAGAGCTTTGCCCCAGCCGGTGGAGATACCCACCCCGGCCAGACTCGGTACCAACACGACGTTGCACGCGAGCACGAGCCCACACGTCAGAAGCAAGAACATGCGGTGGACTCTCGCATACGATTTGTCGGCTGGCCAGGTGCCGGAGCGCCGGACGAGCGCCGGACCTGCTCCTGGCGGAACAGGCCTGATCGCGGTACGTTAGGTGGGGAGAGGTAAGCGATGCGGATGGCCACGGGGAAAGTCGTCGGCGGGAAGGTCGTGGTGGAAGGCGAGCTTTTTAAGGAGGGCTCGACTGTTACCGTCCTTGCCCCGGACAGCGACGAGTCTTTTGACCTCAGTCCAGAAGACGGAGCCGAGCTCGCTCGCCGGATGGCCGAGGTGCGGAAGGGCAACTTCGTCGACGGTGACGAACTCCTCCGAAATCTCGATCTCCAGGGGTGAGTCGGCTACGGCTGCACTTCTCGCGCGAGGCGGCGCGTGAACTCGAGGAGGCGCTTGCCTGGTGGAGAGCGAATCGCCCCGCTGCACCTTCTGCGCTTATAGAAGAGCTTCGTCGCGGGTTCGAGCTGATCCGCACCCAACCCGGTGGGGGCGCGCAGGATCCGAACGTGAAAGCTGGGGGCGTGCGCCGACTGTCTCTGAGCGGCGTGCGCTACAACCTCTACTACTCCATCTCGCCCGACGGCTCGGCGATCGAAGTTCTCAGCCTCTGGCACTCAAGCCGACGCACTGGACCCAACATCTGATCAGCCTGCACTTCCGCTTCCGTTGCCGTGACCAGCTCCGCTGGAATCGCGTACCACGGCAACTCGGGTCCACCCCACTCGTCGGCGAACGAGTTTCGCATGTTGAAGTTGTTTCTAATAGCAAGAGTTCGCGCAGCGCCTTCACCGTTGGGCGCGTAGCTGGATCGGGTGCGAAGGCTGTCTCGCGCCCTTGCGGAAAATCAACCGGAAGCTCAACCGCGCCACTGCTTACCGCCTTGAGATAACCCAATGCCTTGTCGCGTGCGGTTCATGCCGAAGCCGTGCAGCATCACCACCGGATTGCGACGCCCGCGGGCCTTGCCCTCGCCTTCCTTGCTCGCGCGGTACACGGATCCGATCAACCACCACAACGGCCAGAAGGGCACCAGCGCCAGCGCGGTGCCCAGCTCGACGAAGGCGGCGCGCAACAAGCGTGCGCGGGACGCGGGCCGCAGCAAGAACGCGCTCGCATAGCTCCCGAGCACGTACAGCACGCAGCCCGCGACCAGCATCAGCGTCAGGGATCCGGCGACCAGCACCCACTGACGCTAGCAGAAGCGCGGGCCGTGAAGTCCTTCACCGCGGGGACAACCGACCTTGAAGAGCGGGTCGGTTGTCCCCAGAGGGATGCGTTCCGGCGCCAGTTCCCCTCTCGCTTTACGAACGCAAACCGTTGTCTTCAAGCCGCAACAGCTCGAAACCAGCTGTCGTGTCACCCTCACCACGCTGCTGATCGGGCCAGTCACACTGGCACGAAGGGTGCTTAGCACTTTGTCGAGGTGACAATCATGCGAACCACGTTGACCCTTCTCACGATGCTTGCGTTGGGCGCGTCCCAGCCCGCGCTGGCCCAGCCACCCCTCGAACAGAAGGCGTCGCGGGCGGTGACGACGGCCCGCGAGCTGCGCGGCTTGTCTCGCTCCATGTCGTCCCGGTTGGCGTTTTGGCGTGACCGAGCGATCGCGACTCCAGACAACAAGGCCGCGATCAACGTCATCACCGGCTTTCTGAAAGCGAGCGCTCGTCTGGGTCACGGCGTGAACGCGGTTCACCTCGATGACAATCTCGTCGTGACCGATCGCGGCAACATCAGGTTCTTGAACAAGGGCGAGACTTCCGGAGTTCGCGCACGGCAGGTCGCTGAAACGTCTTCAGCGAAGGTGGTAGAGAAAATCCACTCCATTGCCAAGCAGATCCAAAAAGGCGAGCAGGTGCGTTCGTCCCACATCAAGAGCGCGGGTGCCGAGTCCATCGGCTACATCACGAC
>JAYUBF010000228.1:0-4616 GCA_043741435.1 Myxococcales bacterium | reverse complement strand
ACTTCTTGGACCTGAAGCTCGACTTCTTGGACCTGAAGCTCGACTTCTTGGACCTGAAGCTCGACTTCTTGGACCTGAAGCTCGACTTCTTGGCAATGAGCCGCAGCTTCTCCGCGCGCGACAGTCGCTTGAGCGCTGCTTCTCGTTGTAGCGCTTCGCTGCGACCGGCGACGGGCTCGCAGTGCACGAGCGTGAGTGGCGCGCGGCCTCGCGTGTAGCGCGCGCCCTTGCCCTGCTCGTGCGCGTTCAGCCGCTTCGGCAGATCATTGGTGATGCCACAGTAGAGCGTGCCGTCGCCGCAGCGGAGGAAATACACGCACCACGCGTTCGTGTCTCGCGTCGCCAAGGCCGGGCAGCATAGCTCATTGACCCCGAAGAGGTTCGGATGCTAGGGTGGTGACCCCAATGCGGATCGAGCACGAGCGGAAGCTGTTCATCGGGCTGCGCGTCGACAACAAGTTGCGTGACCAGCTCAACAACTGCGCCCCGCGTGATCGTTCGTATTTCGATGGCTCAGACCCCGCGTATCTGAGCGTGGTGCGTAGCGCCGAGGACGTGTTCGTCGGCAAGACCGTCGACGCGGGGACGCCTGCCATCGGGATGGACGACCTCAAGCGCAATCTCCTCTCGATCCTCGCGCGGATCGCGCCGGGACGTCATCGCGAGGATGCGGTGAAGGTGTTCGCGCTCGATGACGGCGAGCCGCCGGAAGGTGCGCCCACGCTCGAGCGGCCGCCTCGTCCGTCCGAATACGAGTAGCGCGACAATCGCAGTAGAACTCGGGTCACGCGCGAAGGTAGTGTGCGCCGCCCATGTCGACAACGTTCCCTGCTAGGTCCGTCTTGGTCTCGTTGGCGTTGCTGGCCTCGCTGTCGGCCTGCGAGACGAACGAACGTTCGCTGCTCGATGGGCTCGCGGTCGATCAGCACCTCACGCTGACGGGCCTCGACAAAGACGTACACGTCGTTCGCACCGAGGGCGGCGTGCCGCACATCTATGCGGCGAGCCAACACGACGCCGCCTATTCGCTCGGCTTCACCGCCGCGCGCGACCGCTGGCTCTCCATCGACCTGGCGCGTCGCCTGGGCAGTGGTCGCTTGGCGGAGCGCTATGGAGAAGCGGGCCGCGGGTGGGACGTGCAAGCGCGCATCACCGGCATCTCGCACCTGGCAAACCGCATCGACACCGAGCTCACGCCCGTTCTCGCCGCGCGCTTCCAGGCGTACAGCGAGGGGGTGAACGCGTTTGCCGAAGCCGTTCGCAACGGTGTCCTGCCCGCGCCGAGCGACCTCCGCGCGCTGGCCGAGCTGCTCGGCATGTCCGACCCGAGCGATCTCCTGACCCCCCTCTCACGTCGCGATGTCTCGGCATTGCTTGCGCTCGACCTGTATCAGTCGAGCTTCTCCGACGACGACGTGCGTCGCGCCGCCGCGGCTGCGCGCATCCCCACGCTGTTCGCGGGTGCACCCGACGAGGATCTGCGACGCGCGGGTCTCCTGCGCGACATCTGGTCGCCCGTCACGCCGTTGTTCCTCGTGGCCTCGGCGCCGGGCATCGGGGTGAGCCAGGGCGGACCGCTGACGGTGCAGAGCGCCACGCGCTCGATCCGCTCGGCGCCGACCTCCTCGGCGCTGCTCGCGCGCGCGGCTGAAAGCCTATCGCGCATGCAGGTGGGCCTGCACCGCGACCTCAGCGCCGGCTACGGCTCGAATGCCTGGGCCGTCGCGGGCGACGCCACCGCGAGCGGCGACGCGATCCTCGCGGGCGACGCCCACTTGCCACTCACCGTGCCGTCGGTGCTCTACGCGTACGCCATCGACGTCGATGGCGGCGGCGATCACACGAGCCAGCTGGGCTTCGGCGTCGCCGGCGTACCCGTGATGCGCTTCGGCACCAACGGCAAAGTCGCCTTCAGCCAGACGCAGCTCGGTGAAGACGTGACCGACTGGTTCGCCGAACAGGTGCAGCTCGACGCGGATGGCTTCCCCTCCGCCACGCGCTTCGGCACCACGTGGCAACCGGTGACGCGCTCCACGGAGACCATCACCATCGTTGCACCGCCGCGGCTCGGGGGCGAGGCGCGCACGGAGACCTGGTCTCGCTACCAGACGTTCGACGGGCGCTGGCTCACCGACTTCGAGGGCCGCATCGCGGCGCCGGACGAGATCCTGTCGCTCGGACAGGTCCGCGTGCAGGGCCTCTCGGGTTCGGTGGTGCCGAGCGATCTCGACGGCGATGGCATCATCGGCGCGCTGTCGTTCTCGTACGCCGGCCTCGACGCCGTCTCCACCGTCGCTGCACAGGACGCGATGAGCCGAGCCACCGATGTGAAGAGCTACGCGGACGCTACGCGCGGGCTCGTCGGCTCGTCACAGGCCTCGGTGGTGGCCGATAGCGCGGGCCACATCTTCTACACGGGGTACCAAGCGATGCCGTGCCGCGCGGACCTCGCGCGCAACCCGGACGGCTCGTTTCAAGCGGGTGCCGACCCGAGCCTTCTCCTCGACGGGACGCGGCATCATGGCTGGCACATCGCCACGAAAGGTGGCGTCGTCGACGAGAACGCGCAGACCCTCGACGTCAGCACGTGCGTCGTGCCGTTCGACAAGATGCCGCAGTCGTTCACGCCGAGCTCGAAGCTCGCGCTCGCGGCCAACAACGATCCGGCGGGCCTCTCGTTCGATGGCTCTCTCGTCGACGATGAACTCTACCTGGGCGGTCCCTGGGACCTCGGCTTCCGCGCCGACACGATCCATCGCGAGCTCGTCTCCGCCATCACGGCGAAGCGCGCCGATGTGGCGGCGATGGCTACGCTGCAAGGCAACATCAAGAGCCGACAGGGCGAGCTCATGGTGCCGAGCCTCATCGGGACGCTGCAACGCGCCGCGAGCGCGAGCACGGACCGCGGCGACAGCGACGCTCGCCTCGCGTCGCTCTACGCGAGTGATGCAGGCGCGTTCGACGAGATCGCCGCGCGCATGATGCGCTGGCAACAGCACGGGCTGCGCGCGAGCTCCGGTGTGCGTACCTTCTACGAGCTCCCCGACGACGTGCAACGCGACGACGCGGTATCCACGATGATCTTCAACGCGTGGATCTCGGCCTTCGACACGCGGGTGCTCGGCGACGAACGGATCGAAGACATCCTCGCGGCGCTCGGGCCTTCCGCGCGCACCCGCCTGCTGGTGGCGCTGCTCGCCGGCCGCGGGGATGCCGGCAGGTCCCTCGCATCGTGGTCGGCGGACCGCGAAGAGTCGGTCTTCTTCGACGATCTTCGCACTGCCGTCGTGGAGACCGCCGACGAAGAGATCCTGCTGGCGCTGTCCGATGCGTTGCGCGAGCTGCGCGCTGCGCCGCGCGAGCCTGGGGTCGGCGGGTTCGGGAGCAACGACATGAGCACGTGGTTGTGGGGCATGCGGCACCAGGTGCGCTTGCAGTCGAACCTGCTCACGTATCTTCCCGACCCGGTGTTCACCGTATTGACGAATGCGCAGCGCATCGACACACGCCGGTTGCCGTTGCTTCCGCCGGGGAGCAGGCCCGAGGCAGGAGACCCGCGATCGTCGCTCACCTGGTTCCCACGCGGCGGAGATGCGTATGCGGTCGATGCTGCGGATCCCGGCAACCCACGCACGGGCAACTACGCCTACGGTTCGGGGCCTGCGATGCGCATGGTGCTCCAGATCTCGGGACGTGGCGTCACGGGTCGCATCGTCGTTCCGGGCGGCGTCTCGTCGGATCCGGAGGACGCGCACTTCGCCGACCAGGCTCGCAACTGGCTCGCGGACCGCGCCTACCCGGTACGGTTCTCGCCGCGCGAGGTCGTGCAGGGCGCTTCACGCCACGACGTGTTGTCACCCAGCGCGTTCTGACGGACCCTCCTCTGATTCGTTCAGTTTTCGACTGAAAATGTCTTTCATATATGGTTGATGGGTTATAAATATTGTTGTCTCCAATTTTTGATAATTATCTTGACTTTGGGAGCACCCGGTGATCTCCTGGCGCGGTGTTCATCAAGCGAAACCGCAGCAAGCAGAAGGGCCGCGACTACTCGTCGGTCTTGCTCGTTCAGGGAGAGCGCGTTCCGGTCAAGCGTGGTCCCGGACGACCGAGCGCTGACGAGAAGCCAAGCACGAAGGTTGTTCATCGCACGATCGCGAATCTGTCGGCGATGCCCGCTGCGCTGATCGCGATCATCGAGCGCTTCTGTCAGGAGGAGAGGACGGGCACCTCAACGCAGGACTGAGGCGGCGAGCCGGTGATCGGTGCGGCCTATGGCCCGCTTGCGGGGATGCTATCGCTGGCGCGTGAACTCGGGCTCGAGCGTGCGCTTCCTCGTGCTTGCGCGGGTGATTCACCGCGGCTCGCGTCTCTCGTCGGTGAGATGGGCGGAGTCACAGGCGGTGTCCGAAACGCTCGGCCTCGAGCCGTTTGATGAAGACGACCTGTACGAGGCCCTGGACTGGATAGCTGACCAGCAGGCCGACATCGAAAAGGCGCTCGCGCCCGCTAGCCCCGACGGTGCGGTGTTCCTCTACGACGTGACCTCGTCCTACTTCGAGGGACAAAAGAACGAGCTTGCTGCGCCTGGCTACAACCGCGACGGCAAGAAGTTC
>JAYUBF010000227.1:0-14382 GCA_043741435.1 Myxococcales bacterium | reverse complement strand
CGAGCTCAACGGCGATGGAGTCGGCTGACGCCTTGGCTGCTTCGGCTTTGTTCTCGGCCGAGATGCTGCGGTGCAAAAGCGCGTCGACGTCGAGCTTGATCGAAGCGGCCGACGCACCTGCGAAAGCGACGCGCAAGGTGTGCTCGGCGGGGCTGTGGATCGCATCGCGCTTGCGCTCGGCGGCCGCAAGCTCAGCTTCGAGAGCGGCCCTGCGCTCGCGCTGCATGATGTTCCACCCGTCGACGCTGGTCGGTCCGGTGAACGGCGCCGGCTTGAAGGCCTGCTGGGTCGCTCGCTCGGCGAGCGCTGCTTCGCGCTGTGCCGCGTTCTCGCGCGCGGCGTCCTGGATTCGCAGTCGACGCGACATTCCAATAAACGGGTTTTCACGGTTCATGGTTTCAGTTCTCCTCATGCCCCGCGTCGGGGTCGTTTTCGATGTCGTCCTCGGTCATGTGCACGACGAGCGACCCGTCGCCGAAGCGGCTCGTCGACGGCCAATTCACCTCGCTGGCGGGCGTGAGCACGTCGGCGGCGTCGGGCTCGAATTGGGCGTCGATCTGCTGTTGCAGCTCGGCGAGCTGCTCGATCATCGCGGAGCGCGCGTAGAGCATGCCGACGACGCGTCCCAGTTCTGCGACGGCGCGCCAGCGCGATCGCGCATCCAGCTCGGCGTCGGTCCACGCCTCGTGCAACGCCTTGCCGAGGATTCCCATCGCGTACGGGATCGTCGCCAGGCATCCTTTTGGCGGGCGCGGGTAGCGGCGTCGAGCGCGGCGGTTCCCGCCCCGGCGCAGCTCCTCGGCAGCGGCCGCAGCGTCGCGCTCGCTCTTCGCCTTCCGCTTCTGGGCGCCGGATGCGTAGCGCCGGCTCATGCGAAGACCTCGTTGGCGAGGCCGGGGCCCCCTTTACGACACACTGGAGTTCTACAAGCGAGTGCCGCCAGCGCTGTCTCCTGGCCGTCGATAATGGCGCGGCCTTCCGCCGTGGCCTGGCCTCCTGGTTGGGGAACGCTGCCGTGGTTACACAGAGACACAGAGGCGCTCATCCGATCCGCCTCTTCATCTCGGCCTCGAACTGGCGCCGGTAGCTGTCAGCGACGACGAACTCGGTCGCCTCGCTGCGGCCCTGCGTCCGGAACTTGTGCGGCGCCGTGATGACTAGGATCCCGGCCTCGATCGCCCACTGCCGCCAGATGCTCACGAGGCGGGGCGTCGTCTGCATCAACTCGGCGATCCGCCGACAGGGCAGGTAGATCGCCTTCCGTAGCTTGCCGTCAGTAGTGGGCGCGCCGTTGGTGGCGGGCTCGCCGATTGTGAACTGGAGCCAGCCAACGAGAGAGATGAACTCGTCGTACTTGGGCGCCGGTGGCTTGCCCTCTCGTCCTGGTGCGCGGACGCGGTAGCGCTTTGCGCGCTCGTACGCCTGCACAAGAGGGTCCTCTTGCAGCCGGTAGCGGATCTTCGGCCAGGCGGTGACGAACTCGGCGTACGCAGCTTCCGTCGAGAAGCCGTCGAGCCAGGAGAACATCTTCTGCCAGCCACCGGCCGATTGGACGATGCGATCGGTTGCTGCGAATGCCTTGTCGGCGGTGACGCCCTCGGCGAGCCGCGACTTGACCAGCCTGGTGAAGGTCCAGAGGGGTGATGCCCACCCGATACTCGGGCGATCGACGCCTTCCTCGTAGGCTATTTCGTAGCTGCTAGCCCACGACACGAACTTCTCGAACGTCCATTCCCAAGGTGGCTCCGATCTGTCAGGCAACGAGAGCCGGTCCGGCAGGGCCGGACTCGGTGGGTGTCCTTGAAGATCCTGAGTGTCCTGAAGATCTGAAGATCCTGTGTGACCATCGGCCGCGCCAGACGCCGGCACCGCGGTCGAGACGAGGAGGGCCATCGCGATCACTTGCAACCCGCTCACGGGTTCCCCTTAGCGTGCGTCGCGGTGTCGTCGGCCGGAGCATCGGGGGCCGAGTCGGACTCCAGAAAGATATGGAACTGGATCCCTCGGTATGAACGAAGCGACATCCCTTTCCGGCGGTCCAGCCGCCACTCAGACCCCGGCCCATAGACGATGACGTTCGTCGCGGTCTGCCCGATCACCTTGTGCTCCTCGACCTGACCGCCAGGCACACGCCTCGACCACACCCTCGTGATCGGCGGCAGGGCGGGCGCAGCAGTCTTCGTCGGTGCAAGCTCAGTTGCGGGTGCGTCCTGCACCTGAGCGACCTCGGGCTCGCCATCGGTCAGGTGCAGCAGCCTTCCCAGCTCCGTCGCCCTCGCTGCGATCGACGCCAGTCCGTCGAATATCCGACCCCGCTCAACGTCGCTGGCACCCCGACTGATGGCCTCGGGGTCGGCGTCGTTGAGGAACTCCAGCATGAGCGACACGCTGCCCAGGGCCTTCGTCGCCAGTGCGAAGTCCTTGGGGTCACGACCGCCGAGGTCGACGAGCGGGCCGCGCGAAACTTTGCCCATGTCGGCGAGCTGAGTCACCGTCGCCGGCTTCTCGGTCTCCACGGCCGCATCGAAGTCCTCGCGCGGAACGTTCGCCACGCGAAGGGCGGTCTTCGCCTGGTGCGACGACAATCCGGCATCGTCGGCCGCCTTCTTGCGCGTCCTGGCTTCGACCAAACCGGGGCGGGCGCCCGCCCTAGTTTCTTCCGACGGGCGCCCGCCCTTGTTCGGCGAGATCTCCCTGAGCAGCTCGCCGCATCGACGAATGGCGCGGGCCTGGATGCGGTCACACATCTGGCGCAGGGAGTCGTCGCCGGCTTGTTTGGCGTACGACGCCATCGCCTCCATCTTGTTCGCCCAGTCCTTGCACTCGTCGATGCGGCTGCAGTCGCTCAGCGCGTTCCTGGCCGCCTCATACACGGCCGGCAGGTTTGCGCTTTCTATCGACGGGAGGCCGGAGGGAAGGCGAACAAGACCCGTGGCGCTGTGGCTCGGATCCTCGATGTCCTCTACCGGCTGAGCCTCGAGCTCGGCAGGGTCCTGCACGATCGCCTCGATGGGAGTCGGCGTTGCTGCGGCGTTGTCGCGCGTCATGTACTCGCTCATCCGGCGCTCTGGGCAGCCTCTGCCGGCTGGCTGGTGGGAGCGGGGATCTCGATCTCGGGTGCCTCGGCGCGGAGCGCAGTCACGACGCGCTCGAATACGGAGGCCCGCGTCGGAAGTCCGAGCAGGACCTTTGCGACCGAACGCGGGTCAACGTCGGCTGCAACAGCCACTCGACGTTGACGGTGAGCTGGGAGCGCGGGCTTCGGCGTCGTCTTCATGATGACGACGATTTGTAGACGAGGATCACTCGCCGGGCTTTCCGCTGATCACGCCGATCCACGGAAAGCGGCGGGGCGCTGGTGGTTTAGGTCTTGAGCTTGAGCGCTCGTTTTAGGCGAGCGCGCGCGAGCCTGGCTGCCTTCTTCGCCATCCAACTGGCGTGGGCTCCTCTGCGTTTTGCCCCTTGCTTGACGTCGTCGCTGCCGACTCCTCGTCGGTGTAGTAGGGTCGTGGTCACCTCGTTCGTGATGCTCGACGGCGACTTGAGCTGATCAAGACCATCGCTCATTCGGATTCGTGCGCGGTTGAGGGTGCGTGCATCGATGATCACTCCGAAGCCCGACAGCCCGTCACCACCACTGCGCGCGAGTCGCATTATCTCCATCACCGCGGCATCCACGACGCCGGTCCGTCCGCTGCGTCGGGCCTCGTGCGCGATGCTGACGATGCCGCGGATCTGCTCCCGCGCGTCCATCGCTAGCTGATCGTTTGCCTCCTCGACGTTCCTCTCGCTCACCGCCTTGAGCGCCTCGACCATGGTGGTGAGCCGCGTGCGCTGCGCGTCGCTCAACTCGCCGAGCTGTGCGGCGTCGGCGAGGGCTTGCAGCTCGGCCGCGAACAAGCGCGCCTCGAACGGTGCGGAGCCGGCCGCCCAGATCTTCGCGGCGAGGTGTTTCGCCTTCACGACGTTGTTGGTTGCCACGCTGCGCCCCTGTGCCCCCGCGCGGTGCAAAGATCTCGGGCTGCGCCGTTGCGGGGGCGCCGCGCGGACCCTCCAAGTGGTAGCTGGCCACCTGGTGCCCGAGGACACCTATCCGTCGCCTACTTCGGGAACGGCGTCAAGCGGGCGATCCCGTCGGTGGGCCGCCCGAATGACAAGCGGGGCGGGTGCTACACGCGCGCGGATGTGAGTGCGTCGAGTCCGAACCGTGCGTTCTCCAGGTGCCGGATCGCGGCTCCGACGTCGACTGGTTGTCGGTCGCCTGCTGTGAGTAAGTCGAGTGCAAGCCCTATGTCCCGACGGGCGGCGAGAGACAGGGATCGCGACGCGACGGGTGTAGTCGCTTGGTCATGCAAGCTTGACGGTGGCTGTGTCGCGGCGGGCGTAGCACCTGCGCCTTGATCGCGGCGCAGGTGCGGCGAGTCTACGAGCGTCAGCGGTGAGCCGTTCTTCCCCTTGCGCGTCTTGCCCATCGTCGCCCCTTATGGACCGCAAGGAGATGCGCCTCACGAGATCGACGTCAAGCGGCTGTGCGCCTGAATGACCAGCGCAGAAAGGCGGCGACGGGCGTCCTCTATGCCGCCGCCGGTGGCTCGATTGACGCGGCGGCTGCCGCCATCTCGGCGGCCAGCTGCTCCTTAGCCAGCTGCTTGAACACCGTCTCTGTGAGATGGCCAAAGACCGCAAGTCCGAGCCCGAGGGCCCACGCGAATATGGACATCGACGGCCATTCACCCCAGGCCATGTAGCCGATGCCGAACGCTGTCGCGCCGCCGACCAGCTGCGAGCAAACCGCCGCCCAGCGCTGGAGCTTCACCAATCCGGCCAGTGCGAAGGCGGCGACAAGGGCGGTTCCCGCGTGGACCAACGCCGTCTCCAATCCCCGTTCGTAAATCGCCTGATCCGTCGCGCTGGAGAGACTCGCGAAGGCGACCACGGCCACGAAGCCGTTCAGCAAGCCCGCGAGACCGGTGCCCACGAGCGCGCCTCCTAGCTTCCACCCGCGCTGTTTCACCTTGTCGGCTGCGGGCGACGACAAGAGGTCACTGCGGCAGTGCTTGCACTTGACCGCCGCAAGCAGGACGACCTCGGCGCAGTAGGGACATGCTCGCGTGTTCCCTGTGGCGGCAGCTTCCATGCACGAACCTCCGTCGGGCGACTTTGGCACATGTGCGCTGTTGCTGCGAGAGCTTCGCCGCGACCGTCGGCGCGATGCGACGCACGCGAACCGACGAGCGCCCCTCTCGTCTCGCTAAGGAAACGAAGGGGTATCGAGAGGGCTTAGAGGCCCTGGGCAACCGCGTGCGAGCCCTCCGCGATAAGCGCGGGCTTACGCTCGAGCGTGCGGCGGAGCAGATGACGATGGACCTCACGCACCTCGCCAAGATCGAATTCGGGAAAGTGAACGTCACGTTCGTCACGCTGGTGCGCATAGCGAATGGCCTCGGCGTGTCGATCCGAGATCTGTTTCCGGCAGCCGGCCGCGGGAAGGGTCGATCGCGATAGCCCTATCCGGGCCACAGCTATCTTTCTCGGTTGTCGCGGTTATGCGACGCTGGTGCCCCCAGATGCTGCGCGATGGGAAGGGCGACGGTCATGAGTTGGAGTGGGCGACCCGCAGGCAGCGGATCGATCCCAAGCTCGACGCGTGCGGATGGATCCTCGGTGCGACCGGCCCCTCGCTCCGCACCGTCGAGGAAGAGACGGACAACGGTCCGGCCGACTACGCGCTATGGCTCGATGGTCGCATCGTAGCCGTCGTCGAGGCGAAGAAGCTCACCGTCGGTCCTCAGAACGTCCTCACCCAGGCCGAGCGGTACTCGCGCGGCGCCCGCAATAGCCCGTTCAACTTCAACGGCAACAAGGTACCGTTTCTCTACGCCACCAATGGCGAGGTGATCTGGTTCCACGATGTCCGCCATCCGCTGAACCGCTCCCGCCGCGTAGCCGACTTCCACACGCCGGACGCGCTCCGCGAGCTGCTCGAAACCGACTTCGACGCCCGATGTGCAGAGCTGCTCGCCACGCCGAACGCGGGCGCTGCGCTCCGTCCCTATCAGCGCGACGCGAACGCTGGTGTCGAGCGCGCGATCGCGGAGCGCAGGCGCAACCTCCTCGTCGCGATGGCGACCGGCACCGGCAAGACCTTCACGCTCGTGAACCAGGTCTACCGGCTGATGAAGTCGGGCGTGGCGCGCCGGATCCTGTTCCTCGTCGATCGCCGGGCACTCGCGGCCCAAGGCGTGCGCGCGTTCTCTTACTTCGACGCTGAGCCGGGGCAGAAGTTCGATCAGATCTACGAGGTCTACTCGAACAAGTTCCAGCGCGAGGACTTCGACGAGAACGACAAGTTCGACCCGAAGGAGATCAAGGAAACCTATCTGACGAAGCCGAAGCCCAAGCACTCCTTCGTCTACGTCAGCACGATTCAACGCATGGCGCTCTACGTGCTCGGCGAGGAAGCGCGGAAGTCCTTCGGGCCGGATTTCTTCGGCGAAGACGACGGCGGTGCGCTCGACATCCCGATTCACTCCTTCGACGTGATCGTCGCGGACGAGTGCCACCGCGGCTACACGTCCGGCGAGGAGTCTGTGTGGCGCAAGACGCTTGACCACTTTGACGCGATCAAGATCGGCCTCACGGCCACGCCCGCGGCGCACACGAGCGCCTACTTCCAGCACCTCGCCTACCGCTACGACTACCAGGAGGCGATCCGGGACGGCCACCTGGTCGACTACGACGTGGTTGAGGTCGAATCGAAGATTCGCATGACTGGCCTGTTCCTGAAGGAAGGCGAGCAGGTCGAGCGCGTCGATCCCGGATCAGGCATGACCCAGCTCGACCTCCTCGAAGACGAGCGACACTTCGAGACGACCGAGATCGAGGCCAAGATCACGGCGCCCGACTCGAATCGGAAAATCATCGAGGCGGTCCGCGACAAGGCGCTCGCGCACGAACAGGAGACGCACCGCTTTCCAAAGACGCTCATCTTCGCGGCCAACGATCGCCCGCACACCTCGCACGCCGATCAGCTCGTGAACATCTGTCGGGACGTGTTCGGGCGCGGTGAGGGCTTCGTTCAGAAGATCACCGGCACCGTCGATCGCCCGCTCCAGCGCATCCGGGAGTTCAGGAACCGGAAGGAGCCCGGCATCGCGGTCACAGTGGACCTGCTCTCGACGGGCGTCGACATCCCCGACATCGAGTTCATCGTGTTCCTGCGCCCGGTCAAGTCGCGCATTTTGTTCACCCAGATGCTCGGACGCGGAACGCGCAAGGGCTTCTACCACCCGGACAAGAGCCACTTCGTCGTCTTCGACTGCTTCGGCGGCACGCTGCTCGACTACTTCAAGAAGGCGACCGACATCACGGTCGAGCTGCCCGCGCCGCCGACGCGCAAGGTTCCCGAGCTGATCGAGGACATCTGGAACAACCGCGAGCGCGCGTACAACGTCGGCTGCCTCGTGAAGCGCCTGCACCGCATCGACAAGGCCATGTCGGGCAAGGGGCGCGAGGCGTTCTCGGTCTTCATCCTGGACGGCGACGTGGCCGGGTACGCGCGGAAGCTGACCAAGGCTCTCGGTGAGAACTTCGCCGAGAACATGAAGCTCCTGCGCAACGAAGGCTTCCAGGACCTGCTCGTGAACTACCCGCGTCCCGATCGCGTCTTTTACGTCGCGCACGACGCCGAGGACACCGTCGATTCGCGCTGGGTCTTCCGCGACAGCGGCGGCGCCGAATACCAGCCCGAGGACTACCTCTCGGCCTTCGCGCGCTTCGTGAAGGAGAACACCGCGCAGGTCGAGGCGATCCGCATCCTGCTCGATCGGCCACGGGACTGGACCTACGAGGCGCTCGAAGCCTTGCGAAAATCCCTGGCGCAGTCGAAGTACCGCTTTACCGAGGACAACCTCCGCAAGGCGCACAACGAGCGTTTTCAGCGCCCGCTCGTAGACATCATCTCCATGGTCAAGCACGCGGCCAACGAGGAGTCTCCGCTCCTCAGCGCGAGCGAACGCGTCGAGCGGGCGTTCGCGAAGGTCACGAGCGCGAAGAGCTTCTCCGACGAGCAGACCCGCTGGCTCGATCGGATTCGCACCTACATGGTAGAGAACCTCTCGATCAGCCGCGACGACTTTGACGTGATCCCGATCTTCAGCCGAGACGGAGGCCTCGCAGCCGCTCGCAAGGTCTTCGGCGATCGCTTTGACTCCATCCTCTCCGACCTGAACGAGGCCATCGCAGCATGAGCGACGTTGTCCAGAAACTGTGGGGCTTCTGCCACACCCTCCGCCACGATGGCATCGACTACGGCGACTACATCGAGCAGATCACCTACCTGCTGTTCCTGAAGATGGCCGAGGAGAAGGGCATCGACATGCCGAAGGGCTGTTCATGGCCGGGCCTGCGCGACAAGAGCGGCACGGCGCTCACCGATCACTACGTCGATCTGCTTCGCACGCTCGGCAAGACCCCCGGCATCCTCGGCGACATCTACTCTGGCGCGCAGTCGCGCTTCGCGAACCCGGTCAACCTGAAGAAGCTGATCGACCTCATCGACGAGATCGAATGGACTGCGTTGGGCGTCGATGTGAAGGCCGAGGCCTATGAGGGCCTGCTGGAGAAGGCCGCGAGTGAGGGGAAGAAGGGCGCAGGGCAGTACTTCACGCCGCGCGTGCTCATCCAATCGATCGTCGAGTGCCTCAAGCCCGATCCCAGGGAGGTACCCGACTTCAAGCTCTCTGATCCCGCGTGCGGGACGGCGGGCTTCATCGTCGCGGCCTACGAGTGGCTCATCAAGAAGAGCAAGGGCGCGCTCGACAAGAAGACGGCGATCCGGGTGCGACGCTCGACCTACTTCGGCGAGGAGCTGGTCGCGCGGCCTCGGCGCATGGCGCTCATGAACCTCTACCTCCACGAGGTCGAGCCCACGATCCGCCTCGGCGATTCGATCTACGAGCCGCCGACGAACGACCGCTTCGACGTGATCCTGACCAACCCGCCGTTCGGAACCAAGGGCGCGAACCAGGCGCCCGAGCGCGAGGACTTCACCGTCTCGACCTCGAACAAGCAGCTAAACTTCGTCCAGCACGTTCTCACGATCCTGAAGCCCGGCGGGCGCGCTGCGCTTGTGCTCCCCGACAACTGCCTGTTCGAGGACCAGGCCGGCGAGGTGATGAAGATCCTCACCGAGGACTGTGACCTCCACACGGTCCTTCGGCTCCCGCGCGGGACGTTCACGCCCTACAGCCAGGGCGTCAAAGCGAACGTCATCTTCTTCACCAAGGGCTACGCGACCCAGACGACCTGGATCTACGACGCGCGCACCAACGTCCCCGGCATCACCAAGAAGGATCGACCGCTGACGCGGGCGCACTTCGCCGAGTTCGAGGAATGCTACGGCACAGAGCCGAGCGGGCGCGGCAAGCGGAAGCAGTCAGACTCGAAAGAGGACCGCTGGCACAAGTTCGACATCAGCGAGGTCAAGGAGAAGGGATTCAAGCTCGACGGCTTCAAGTGGCTGAAAGAGGACTCGGTCGACGACGCCGACGATCTGCCCGAGCCGGAGGAGCTGGTCACCGAGGCGGTGGAGCTGCTCCAAGGTGCGGTCACCGACCTGAACGCGATCCTCCGGCTGCTCGAAAGCGGGAACGGCGCGAAGCACGCGGCGGCGACGTGAGCGGGGATCTGCCAGAGGGGTGGGCGAGCGCCACGGGGAGTGCCCTCTTTGCGTTCGTTACGAGCGGATCGCGCGGATGGGCGCGGTACTACACCGAAGGCGGTCCGCGCTTTCTCCGGGTTGGTAACCTTGATCGGGACACAATCAAGATCGATCTCGCCGATGTGCAGTGTGTAACGCCCCCAGCGGACGGCGAAGGGACGCGAACGCGCGTCGCGGTGGGAGACATTGTCGTCTCCATCACCGCGGATGTTGGGATGGTTGGTGTTGTTGATCGGGACGTCGGAGATGCCTACGTCAACCAGCACCTGGCGCTCGCGCGACCCCGGCCAGGCGTCTTATCGGACTTCGTTGCTTGGTATCTTGCGAGCAGGGACGGCGGGCAACAGCAATTCTTCTCCATGGACCGCGGTGCGACGAAGGCTGGTCTTTCGCTCGACGACATTCGGTCACTATGCGTTCCCGTTCCTCCCCTCGCCGAGCAGCGCCGCATAGTCGACAAGGTCGAGGCGCTACTGACCCAGGTCAACGCGGTCCGCGATCGCCTCGCGAAGGTCCCCGGGATCCTGAAGCAGTTCCGCCAATCCGTGCTCGCCGCCGCGTGCTCGGGACGGTTGACCGAAGATTGGAGAGGCGGTTCGCGTCGCGAGTGGAAATCTTTGCCTGCGTCGGAATCGAGTTTGACTGTTCGGATTGGTCCGTTTGGCAGTCTCCTTCACCGCGAAGACTACGAAGTGGGGGGAGTGCCGCTGGTGAACCCGATGCACATTCGGGATGGACGCATCTGGCCGACCAAGGACTGCTCCGTCGGCAAGACGAAAGCAGGGGAACTCTCCGCATACCGCCTCCAACACGGAGACGTTGTTTTGGGCCGGCGGGGGGAAATGGGTCGAGCAGCCGTGATCGGTCCGCTCGAAGCGGGGTATCTATGTGGCACCGGATCGCTATTCATTCGTCCGGATGCCAAACGGTTTCGGTCGGAGTTTCTGTGTCTCGTGTTGCGCAGCCCTCAAAGCGTGGCGACGCTGGAGGCGAACTCCGTCGGCTCGACGATGACAAACTTGAACCAGCGCGCCCTGGGAGCGGTTGAGTTGCCGTGCATTTCACTCGAGGAGCAGGACGAGATCATCGGACGAGTTTCGAGGTTGTGGGAGCTGGCGGGCGCCATGGAGCGTCGGGTGGCTGACGCGACTGCTCTCACCGAGAAGAGCACTCAATCCATCCTCGGCAAGGCATTCCGCGGCGAACTCGTGCCGACCGAGGCCGACCTGGCTCGCGCCGAGGGACGCGACTACGAGTCCGCGTCGTTGCTCTTGGAGAGGGTGAACGGCTCCAATGGTCACCGGGTGGAACCGACCAAACGACGTGGGCGCAAGAATCGGTCGACAGCCTCAACCGGGGACACAGCGTGAGCTGGAACGCTGACGTGAATAACAACAGCACGCGGCCGATGCAGTTCAACGCAACCTTGATCGAGGCCAACTTGGAGACCCTGGCCAGACCGGACAGCCGGTGCCGTGCTCGCGGCTCGTCGAGTTCATGAAACGTCCTCCGGCGCAGCAAGAGCAGCCGCCCATAGCGCCGGCGCCACGCTGATGGCCGGCTTTAGTCAGGGGGTGCGCAAGGTGCTCTGGGAGCGCGCGGGCCACCGCTGTTCCAAGTGCGCGAGAGGGACGAGCAAGCCCAACCCGGACGACACCAACGACAGCTTGATCCTAGGCGAAGGGGCACACATTCACGGTGACAAGCCAGGAGCCCCGCGTCACCTTCCCGACCAGACTCCCGAAGAACGCGACTCAGCGACGAACGGAATCTGGCTTTGCGAACGCTGCCACAACGAGATGGACAAGGCCTGGGCGGCGTATCCCGCCGACGTGATCCGCGGCTGGAAGTCAGACAGAGAGGCGACAGCGGCTCGCGACGCTGCCGCAACACCGGATGAGATCGGTGCCGCCATTGCCGAGCTGAAGGCGCTCGAACTCCTCGGCGCGCAGATCCTCGAAAAGCTCGTGCCCCCTCGGACATGGGACTTCCCGCGGGCCAACGCCAGCGAGGAAGAGAGGCATCGCGCGTTTGTTGAGAGCGTCGACAAAGGCGCCGTGCAGAGCAAGGCCATGCGCGACGAGTTACATCGAGAACTAGAGCCACGCATCAACGCGCTGCTGCCCAGAGTGACGACAATCCTTGGAGGCCGGCGGCCGTCCGTCGTGGCCGCGCAATGGCACTCATTGGGTTGGACTACAAACCCGCTCTCAGTCAGAGCCTTCTTGGCAACCTTCTCCGTCCTCCGGAACGACCTCTCAATGCGGTAGCGCGCCCCGTTGGTGCGCGCCGAATGACAAGCGGGCGCATGGAAAGTCCCAGGTCTTGCGCGTCAGAGGTCGACGAGGCGGGCCGCTAGGTCGGACAGAGGCGCGACATTGCCGCGAATCGCGCGGGGCTTGGAGTGACTGCATCGACGAAGACCCGCCACGCCTTTTTAACGCCCATCTGAAATGGTGCGGCGACAGCACGCGCGGCCATAAAACCGACCCCAACTGTAATCAGGAGGATCAGTTGCCCGACGCCTGATCGTCGGGCAACCATCTTCCAGAACCCGTGCTCCATTTTCGCCTGCGCGGCAGCGAACGCGGGCACTCGCTCCATCGCCTGCTCCTGCTGATGCTGGAGCCGCTCAACCTTTTTTTTCAGACGAGGGTCGTTCTCCATCGCGACGAGAAAAGACCAGTATCGCCGCAAGTAGTCCAGCGCATCGAGAGTCTTTTCAAGCTTTAAAAATTCGTTCGTTGCTTCGTAGGAGCTTCTCCATGCAGCGTCATCTGCCTTCATGTGCCCGTCAGCGACCAGACAGATGAACTCGTCTCGAGCGGCGAATAGCTCGAACCGAGACGTCTCGCGCCGCGCCTCCAGCAGCTCACGACCTAGCGAACGCTGGTAAGCGATCAAGCAGAAGAGAGAGAACAGGGCTGCGGCCGACGCGGCGATCGTTACGAGGTTGGCGGCATCCATCATCGACCTCCCTTCTTTCTATCGTCAGTAGATCCGCTAGAGAGCCGCCAAGCAAAATACTTCTCTTCGAGCGCCGTCTTCGCGCGAGCAACGCGCTGTGCCTCGCGCCGATAGTTTTCTTTCTCCCGCAGCGCGTCCGCGACTCGCCCCGCCGACATGACCGCATTCGTGAAAGCACCCGTCACGAAAGCTAAAAGGCTGGAGAGAATGAACTGCTGGGCATCGGTCTGTGGATGGCCCCACAACAGTATGCCCATGAACCCAGCTCCGGCAACGCCAGCGCCTGCGTA
Source organism: Myxococcales bacterium (assembly GCA_043741435.1). Classification (GTDB taxonomy): domain Bacteria; phylum Myxococcota_A; class Polyangia; order Palsa-1104; family Palsa-1104; genus JBDTCO01. The sequence continues at coordinate 1,404 of JAYUBF010000227.1, read as the reverse complement.
TAGTCCGGCTGCGCGTAGGCTGATCTGCCCCCATCGGCTACTGTGCGACGCGGAGAGGGAAACGCCCGCTTCATCGGACGGCTCAAGCTCGGTGGCATGTCCATCCGTCGCTGACGATGATGGCTTTGACTCCTTTGCCGGAACCAGATCCGTCTGCGTGCTGCCCTTGTCGTCATACCCCATCGGCGCGAGGGTTGTCTCCTGCGACCCGCCCTGCGGTCAAGTCAGCTCTTCCCGGGAGGTCAGCAAGAACGGTGATCGCCATGACATAGAGGGTGATCGCCATGACATAGAGAAAGTTGCGCTATGCGGGGGCCAGTTGGGTCCGTCATGGGCCTAGTGAACTAGCCCGAGACTATCCGCCCGAGTCGACACTATCGGCCCGCCTATCGCCCGCTTCCTCGTCTCGTTGAGCATCCGCCTGGCGAAGCTGTCCCGTTGCTGTCCCGTTCGCCTACCCGACGTAACCGACCTTCAAGAACCTGAGCACCCGCGCGCCGTTGGTGTCCGATGACGCGCGGATTGAAAATCCGCGTGTCCCTGGTTCGATTCCGGGACCGAGCACTGAAGTTAGCGATTCCTCGAGAGAAAAGGGGATCGCAGGGATCGCAGATTTCGCAGGTACAACGCAAACGTCTTTCCCACCCGCTTCCCACGTCGAGCCTGGCAACGTCATCACGGCCCGTCGAAGTCGACGGACCTGGTGCGATCCCCTCGATGCCCGTGATTCGCATCAGCCGCTGCACCCGCTTGAGGTCGACGAGGTGCCCTGCTCGACGAGGCAGAGCGTGATCTTGCGGCTGCCGTAGAACGGCGTCCGCGTGTATCGCTCGTCGATGAGCCGCATCAACGCGAGATCCTCTTGCGCTTCGCCGACCGGCCCTGAGTGCAACGCCGATCGATGAAGGGACAGGAGCGCGCACTGACGTCGCTGCGAGAGCTGGGCATCTTGGTGCACGAGGGCCCATCGCTGCCTCACCTCCAGCGACGCAGCCCTCGTGACAAAAAATCGCGCTCCATCGTCAGCTCCACAATCTTCTTGAGCAGCTCGTCGGGGCGTGTCTCATCGTCGTCGCGCTTGCCGGCAGCGAAAACTGCGCGAGCGTTGTCGAGGAGCCGGCGCTTCCATTTGTAGATCTGCATCGGGTGGATGCTGAACCGCTTGGCCAGCTCCGCGACCGACTCGGCTTCGCGCAGCGCCGCCAGCGCCACCTTGGCCTTGAACTGCGGGTTGTGCTTCGTCCTCTTTGCCTTCATCCGCTGCTCCTTCTCACGGGGGGAGCAGGACCATTTTGAACCTTAGCGGGTGGTCCCCAAAACGGGGCCCACTTCAGTTCGAGCGCACGGGCCATGTTCGGAGCAAGCGCGGACTCCAGTGGGGTACCCCGAGTAGTGCTATGGGAC